>SCUR01000434.1 GCA_004297235.1 Candidatus Manganitrophaceae bacterium
CGCCCGAACCCGATCTGCCCGCGCTCTTTGCCGAGGGGGATCAGATGTACGACACCCGCGATGAGACGGGCCACGCCGATCGGGCGATCGATCTTTATAAGAAAATTCTGGAAGTCGACCCGAAAAATGAAGCGGCCCTCTGGAAGCTCTCCCGGTCGTTCCGGTGGCGCGGGGATGTCGCCGCTTCTTCCAAAGAGAAGCTGGCTTATTACAAGGAAGGGGAAACCTGGGCGAAGCGTGCGATTGAAGTGAATCCTCAAAGCATCGGGGGGCATTTGATGCTCGGCATTGCCTATGGACGGATTGGGGAGACGCAGGGGGTGATGAAGTCGCTTTCACTGGTCTCTCCGATTAAGAGCGAAATGAATGCCGTTTTGGAAAAAGACCCCGCGAATGATGTGGCCCACCACGTTCTGGGGGTCCTGTATCGGAAGGTCCCCGGATTGATAGGTGGATCGATGAAGAAGTCGATCGAGAATCTGGAAGAGGCGGTCCGGTTGAATCCTCGGGGGACGACGCATTATTTGGAGCTTGCGAAGAGTTATCTGGAAAAGGGAAAAAAGGAGGAGGCGAAAGCTTCCTTGGAAAAACTCTTGAACATGACCGATCCTTCGGATCGGGTCCAATCAAAAATCGATCGGGCCGAGGCGCAAACGCTCCTGGCCGAGCTTAAATCTTCTTAAATCTTCCTAGCTTCCGCTTGCATCACTCTGTCTTTTCAGGTAGAATGATCCCATTTTCGTCCGGCATACTGCGATTGGATAAGCGATGAAAAAGAACAAAATTACCGTGATTGGTGCGGGACAGGTCGGTGGGACCACGGCGCAACGTCTTGCCGAGAAAGAGTTCGCGGATATCGTCCTGGTCGATCTCAGCCAGGACCTGCCGCAAGGCAAAGCCCTTGATCTTTTAGAATCAGGCCCCATTTACGGCTATGACACCCGAATCGTTGGAACTGCAAGCTACGAGGAGACGGCGAATTCGGATATCGTCGTGATTACCTCCGGGGTTCCCAGAAAGCCGGGGATGAGCCGGGATGATCTTCTCAGGGTAAATGCGGGGATCGTTAAGAGCGTCACCGAGCAGGTGGTCCAGCGCTCTCCTGAAGCGATTCTTTTGATCGTCTCGAATCCGCTCGATGCGATGACCTATGTGGCCTACCGGGTCAGCCGATTTCCGCGGGAGCGGGTGATCGGGATGGCGGGGGTTCTCGATTCGGCCCGGTTTCGAGCTTTTATCTCGATGGAATTGGGGGTTTCCGTAGAAAACGTCCACGCGTTTGTGTTGGGCGGGCATGGCGACAGCATGGTCCCGCTTCCCAGATATACGACGGTGGCGGGGGTTCCGCTCACCGAACTACTCTCGAAGGAGCGATTGGATGCGCTCATCCAGAGAACGCGCGATGGGGGCGCCGAGATCGTTCGGTTGTTCAAGACGGGATCGGCCTTTTACGCTCCCTCCGCGGCCATTGTCGAGATGGCTGAAGCGATTCTGAAAGATAAGAAAAAGATCCTTCCGTGTGCCGTTCTCTGTCAGGGAGAATACAAAGTCGACAATCTTTTTGTCGGTGTGCCGGTGAAGTTGGGACAAGGAGGGATCGAGGAGATCATCCAGATTAAGTTGACCCCCGAAGAAGAAGCGAACTTTAGGCAATCTGTCTCGGCCGTAAGGGAGCTTTGCGAAGCAGTCGATAAGATGATCTGATTGCTCCATCATCCCGCTCTTCCCGCTTCTGCAGCACCCCCATTCTAATCGACCTGAAAACGCTCAGATGAGGTTTTGTTTTCATGACCAGGGTAGCCATTATTGGGGCGGGGAAGGGAGGAACCGCCCTGATTGAAATTTTGCATAAAGATTCCCTCGTGAAGGTGATCGGGATCGCCGACCTGAACCCGGATGCTCCGGGCATGGACCTGGCGCGGCGTTTGAAAATCCCGGTCACAACCGATTATCGGAAGCTGATTCGAGAAGGGACCGATCTGGTAATCGACGTGACCGGAAGCAAAGCGGTTCGAGAAGCGCTGGAAAAGAGTGCGGGGCAAGTCGAGGTGATCGGAGGGCTTTCCGCTAAATTTATGTGGCAATTGATCGAAGAAAGGATCAAGAGTAAGGCGATGGCGGAGGTGCTTCGGGACCGATACTCTTTTGAGAACATTATCGGCCGGAGCGAAAAGATGCAGGAGATCTATCGGCTCATTCCGAAGATCGCAAAGACCAATTCGACCGTATTGATCGAAGGGGAGAGCGGCACCGGAAAAGAGCTGATCGCCCATTCGATCCATCAATTTAGCCCCAGGGAGGAGAAGGCGTTCATCCGTGTGAACTGCGGGGCGCTGGCGGAGGGGCTCTTAGAGAGCGAGCTGTTCGGTCATGTCAAAGGGGCTTTTACCGGAGCGATTACGCATAAGCTCGGCCGGTTTGAATTGGCAGACGGCGGAACGCTTTTCCTGGATGAAATTGGAGATATCAGCCCTGCGACCCAGGTGAAGCTCCTTCGCGTGATCCAGGAGGGCGAATTCGAGAAAGTCGGTGATTCCCGTCGGATTAAAGTGGATGTCCGAATTATCGCCGCAACGAATAAGGACTTGAAAAAAGCGGTGGAAATGCGGGAATTCCGGCAAGACCTTTACTATCGGCTCCGTGTCGTTCCGATTCATCTTCCGCCGCTTCGGGAACGCAAGGATGATATCCCCCTTTTGGTGAATCATTTCATCGACCGGTTTGATAAGGAGATGGGGAAAAAGGTGACGCAAGTCTCTCCGGACGCGATGGAGATCCTCATGGAGTATGACTACCCCGGCAATATTCGCGAGCTTGAGAATATCATTGAGCATGTGATGGTTTTTTGTTCCGGGGATACCATCCGGGCAGAGCACCTTCTCAAAGATATCCAGCCATCCCGCAGCGACATTGTCGGGAGGGTGATCGAAAGAGAAGATCCGCTCAGGGCGATGGAGCAGGAACTGATCCTAAAGGTCTTAAAGCAGACGGGATGGAACTATAAGAAGACGGCGGAAAGACTAAAATTAAGCCGGACGACCTTATGGCGGAAAGTGAAGGAATATGCGATGGAGAAGCCAACGCATGTTTCATTGTAGAACATGTTCATATTTGAAACAAATGTAATAATTTGTTGAATATGCAAGTAAAATTTACAAGTTTTATAACTTAAATTGGTATTATGTTTCTTTTTGGAACTCTTTTCTTTTAGAGCTGTTAATTTATAACTATTTGACTTATATGTAAATTAAGCACAAAAAGCGCCTGGCATCGCTGTTGCACTATATAGTAAAGCAAGTTCACTGAACGAACTTTACCAAAGGAGGCAACAGATGGACTGTCCAAGATGTCAGGGAAGTATGGTGACAGAGCTCTTCGAGGATATGAAGGACGACACAGGCCGTATTTGCTTTAACGGCTACCGCTGTCTGATCTGCGGTGAAATTCTGGACCCGATTATTATGGCCAATCGGCAGAACCGTCCTCATATGCTGGCAAGAAATCGGAAGCTGATGGCCTCTTCCAGGGTCTGAGGCCCGTCTGGAAATAACTGCTCCACTCGGCGGAAGGAATCGACTTGTGCAAAGCCGGCATATTTTGACCGATCGCGATCTTCCACTTGAACAATTGTCGACGGTCCGGCCGATCAGCTATGAAGAATATGTCCGCCGCCGGGGCTACACGACACTTTCAGCCGCCGTCCACACCCTGGGGCCGTCCGGGGTACTGGAAATCATCAAGCGCTCCGGACTTCGCGGCCGGGGAGGCGCCGGTTTCCCCACCGGGAAAAAATGGGAAATGGTTGTCCAGCGCAAGGCCGATCGGAAGTATCTTTGCTGTAATGCAGCGGAAGATGAACCCGGAACCTTCAAAGACCGTTATCTGCTTCGCTCCAATCCCCATCAACTTATTGAAGGTGCCGTTCTGGCCGCATTTGCGATCGGCGCTGAAGAGGTTTACCTCTATATCAACGGCCGTTATGAAGAAGAGATCGAATTCATGGAGCAGGCGCTCCAGACGGCCAAGGAAAAGGGACATTGGGGAGAGAACATTGAAGATTCATCCTTTTCCGTTGAGCTGAAGATCTGCAAAAGCCCCGGGACCTACGTGGCGGGAGAAGAAACAGCGTTGCTCGAAGTTGTGGAGGGTCGGGCCGCCAAGCCTCGACAGAAGCCTCCTTACTACCCGGCTGTTCGAGGGCTCTTTGGCATGCCGACGGTGGTCAATAACGCGGAAACACTCTCGAATGTCGCCCATATCATTAGAGAAGGGGTCGATTGGTTTCGAAGCCGGGGAACCGCCGGTTCTCCCGGAACACTGGTTTTTACGCTTACGGGGGATGTGAACCGGCCGGGCCTATATGAATTGCCGTTAGGAACGTCCCTCCGGACGCTGATCGAAGTTTATGGCGGCGGGATTCGCGGCGGCAAACAGTTGAAAGCGGTTTTTCCCGGCGGGCCGTCGAATACCGTTATTGCCGCCGATCAAATCGATGTTGCGCTTGACTTTGATGCCCTGAAGGCGATCGGATCGGGTTTGGGAACCGGAGCGGTCATCGTGATGTCCGAAGACGCCTGCATGGTTCAATCTGCGATCCAGTATGCCCGTTTTTTTGCCAGAGAAAGTTGTGGTCAGTGCCCCCCTTGTAAGCTGGGTACAGCGCATCTTTCGGAGATTTTGGAGAAGATCGAATCGGGACATGGGGATGAGAAAGATCTCCAACAGGTCGAGCAAGTCTGTGGAATGATCAAGGGGAGGGGTTATTGTTATTTGTTAACAGGGGCCTCCATCGCGGTCGAGAGCACTTTCCGTCGTTTCAAAGAGGAGTATATCGCCCATATTCAGCAGGGGGCATGTCCTCTGGTGGGGGCCGTTTAATTGGGTGCAATCCGGGTTAAAGTTTGCTATAATAGGCCTAAATATAAGGGAAACACAGGAGGGAAGCATGGTCATTATAACTGAAAAAGCCGGAGCCAAAGTGAAGGAAATTATGGAGGCCGAACAGAAGAGCGGATACGGCTTAAGGGTCTACGTGACCGGTGGCGGATGTTCCGGATATCAGTACGGAATGGCTTTTGAGGAAAAGGAGACGGAAGAGGATAGTGTCGTCGAGATGCACGGCCTTAAACTCTTCGTTGATCCGTACAGTGCTCCGATGCTTCAGGGAACAGAGGTCGATTACATCGATAATCTACAAGGGGCCGGTTTTGCGATTAAAAATCCCAACGCAAAGTCGACTTGCGGTTGCGGACAATCGTTCAGCGCCTGACGCGCATCGTATATTCTTCCGCTCCGATAGATCGAAGATGTTCACTAAGAAATGGGCCGGTTCTTCACATCGGCCCATTTTTTTGCCCCGGCAAGATTGCTTGACAGCCAGGGTTACGTTTCATATAATGCGATTTTTTAAAGGATTGAGCAATGGAAATTAAAATTCAAGAAATTCCGCCGGAAGGACTGCTCCTTTCTTATGACGAAGACCCGGCGCATTGGGACCTTTCTCAGAGAGGATTTACCATTGAGGGGCCGGTCCATGTTCGAGTCAAAGCAATCAAGCATAATGAAGATGAGGTCTACGTTCGAGGCGCACTCTCCGCGGAGGTCATTGCCGAATGCAGCCGCTGCCTGAAGCGCTATACGAGTCGCGTTGAGTCCGACTTTCACGCTGAATACGTTCCTCGAAAAGCGGTTCCGACCGAGGGGGAGCGGGAATTGGTGGAAGAGGACCTCGACCTTCTTTTTTATGAGGGGGACTCGATTGATCTGGGGGAGGAGGTGGAGGGCCAATTGATTCTGGCCACACCGATGCGGCCCCTCTGCAGCGAAGAGTGCCGCGGTCTCTGTCCGCAGTGTGGGCAAGATCTGAATGTGAAGCAATGTGACTGCGTCCAAGAGATTCCCGATCCGCGTTGGGCCGAATTGAAGGAAGCATTCAAGAAGAAATCATCGCCAAATTAAGGAGAAGCAATGCCGAATCCAAAGCACAAAATATCACGAGCAAGAAGAGACAGCCGAAGGACGCATAAAAAGCTCCAGACCCCCGTCTATGTCCTTTGCCCTCAATGTCATGAGCCGAAGCTGCCCCACCACGCGTGTCTGAGTTGCGGAACGTATAAGGGCCGCGAGGTGATTGCGGTCGAAGAAGTCTAGTCTAACGGATCGGTTCCCGGTTGACGCTTTTATGAAGATTGCGCTGGATGCGATGGGAGGAGATGACGCCCCCGCCGCCATAGTGGAGGGGGCCGTTCTGGCCGCCCGAGAGCTCGACGTCGAGATCATTCTCGTCGGAGATGAGAAGGAGATCCAAAAGGAGCTCTCTCGCCACGCGGTGCAGGGACTTCCCCTCTCCATCCATCATGCTCCTCAGCGGGTCGAGATGCATGAATCCCCTTCCTCTGTCGTCCGAAAGAAGCGCGACTCTTCTATTTGGATCGCCACCGAGCTTGTTAAAAGGTCGGAAGCGGTCGCGGTCATCAGCGCCGGGAATACCGGCGCCAGCATGGCGACCGCGCTCTTCATCCTCGGCCCCTTGGCCGGGGTGGAGCGGCCGGCCATCGCCACGTCTCTCCCGACGCTCAAAGGAACGTCGATCCTCATCGACGTCGGCGCCAATGTCGATTGCAAGCCCTATCACCTTTTTCAGTTTGCCATCATGGGGAGCATCTACGCCAAAGAGATCTTGGGCATTCCGGAGCCGACGGTCGGCCTCTTGAGCATCGGCGAAGAGGATACGAAGGGAAATGAGCTGACCAAAGAGGTCTTCAAATTACTCAAGGCCAGCTCGCTCCGGTTCATCGGGAACGTCGAAGGACGGGATGTCTACTCCGGCGGCGCCGATGTCATCGTCTGCGACGGCTTTATCGGGAATGTCGCGCTGAAGATTTCCGAGGGGCTTTCCGATGCCATCGGTCAGTTTCTCAAAAAAGAAATCACCGCCTCGCCTTTTGCCAAGCTCGGCTACTTTTTGCTGAAGCCGGCGTTCTCCAGTTTCCGAAAGAAGGTCGATTACGCCGAATACGGCGGCGCGCCCCTCCTCGGCGTGGACGGCATCAGCATCATCTGCCACGGCCGCTCTTCGGGAAAGGCGATCAAGAACGCCGTCCGCGTCGCGAAAGAGTCGTATCGCCGCGGCGTCAATCGGCTGATCAAAGAGCAGATCGAAACGCAAATGGGACTCGCCTCCTCCAAGGAAGAAGGAATCCCCGGAGCATGAAATCCTCTTCAAAGCAGATTCGCCCCCGGATCATCGGAACCGGATCGTACGTTCCGGAAGCCCGTCTGACCAACAAAGATCTGGAAGGGAAAATCGATACCACCGATGCGTGGATCGTGGAGCGGACCGGGATTCGGGAGCGGCGGATCGCCGACAAGGACCAAGCGGCCTCCGATCTCGCGCTTCAGGCGGCCCGAAGGGCGCTGGAGGCGGCGCAGGTCGCTCCGGAAGAGATCGACCTGATTGTCCTGGCGACCTCCACCCCCGATATGTTCTTTCCCTCCACCGCCTGCATCGTTCAGGACAAGCTGAAGGCCACCCGCGCGGCGGCGTTCGATCTTTCGGCCGCCTGCTCCGGGTTCGTCTACGCCCTCGCCGTCGGGGAGCAATATATCCGAAGCGGCACCTATCAGCGGGTGCTCGTGATCGGATCGGAGGTGATGTCGCGCCTGCTGAATTGGACCGATCGGACGACCTGCGTCATTTTCGGAGACGGCGCCGGCGCCGTTCTTCTGGCCCCGTCAACCACGGAGAGCGGCATTCTTTCCACCCATCTTCACTCCGACGGATCGCTCTGGGATCTGATCTGCGTGCCGGGGGGAGGCTCGGCGATCCCTCCTTCCGAAAAAGTATTGGCCGAACACCTCAACACCATCAAGATGAAAGGCAACGAAACCTTCAAAGTTGCCGTCCGAAGCCTGGAGGAGGTCGCCTGGGAGGCGCTTCGGGCGAATGATCTCCTCCCCTCGGATGTCTCCTTTCTGGTTCCGCATCAGGCGAACCTTCGGATCATCCGAGCGGTGGCCGAGCGGCTGCAACTTCCGATGGAGCGGGTCGTGGTCAATCTCGATCGCTATGGGAATACCTCCGCGGCGTCGATCCCGCTGGCGCTCGATGAAGCGGTTCGAGACGGCCGGATTAAAAAAGGGGAGATGCTGATGTTCCTGGCGTTTGGAGGAGGCCTGACCTGGGGATCGTCTCTGGTGAGATGGTAGCTGTCGAATGCGGAATTCGGATTGCGGATTGCGGAATGAGGGACAAGGGATGAAAGGGCAGGCTTTTCAGTTTCTGTTGGTTACTCCGCAATCCGCATTCCGAAATCCGCAATGCATTTAATGAGGAGGAAAACGTGAACGGACAATTTCTAGATGGATGGGCGCTCATTCTGGGGGCCTCCAGCGGTTTCGGGGAGGCGTGCGCGTTGGAGCTGGCCGGCGCGGGGATGAATATCTTCGGCGTTCACCTCGACCGCAAGGGAACCCTGGCCAACGTCGATCGGATCACTTCTCAAATTAAGGAAAAAGGCCGCCAGGCGGTCTTCTTCAACGTGAACGCGGCCGACGCCGAGAAGCGAAAAGCCGTTCTCGACGAGATGGAGAAGACCCTCTCGACCGGCCCGCAGCGATCCCAGGTGAAGGTGCTCGTTCATTCGCTCGCCTTCGGAACCCTCAAGCCGCTCATCGCCGACACGCCCAATGAAGCGATCGCGCAGGCGCAGATGGAGATGACCCTCGACGTCATGGCCAACAGCCTCGTCTACTGGACGCAAGAGTTGGTGGCGCGCGGTTTCCTCGGCGAAGGGGGGCGGATCTTCGCGATGACCTCGGCCGGCAGCGCGCGCGTCTGGAAGAGCTACGGCGCCGTCTCCGCCGCCAAATCGGCGCTCGAATCGCACATTCGCCAGCTTGCCCTGGAGCTCGGTCCGAAGGGGGTGGCGGTCAACGCCATCCGCGCCGGGGTCACCGACACGCCGGCCCTTCGAAAAATCCCGGGACATGAGGAGATGATCAAGATGGCCCGGGGGAGAAATCCGATGGGCCGCCTGACGACGCCGGAAGATGCCGCGGGGGCGATCGCGCTTCTCTCCCATCCCAAGGCGCAGTGGATCACCGGAAACGTTCTTTGCGTCGACGGGGGAGAATTCATCGTCGATTGATCCCTCTTTTCCCGGAAAATTTTTTGTTGACTTCGCCTTTCTTTTTGATCAATATCAGTGGACTGAAATGATCTTTGTGCTTTCATATGACGGCGAGCGCATCCTCTGCCGGGCTGGCTCAAACGCGACGGTGGATCGGTAATGGGGATCGCGTTTCTCTTCCCCGGACAGGGATCGCAGTATGTCGGAATGGGAAAGGATCTCTGCGACCGTTTTGAAGCGGCGCGGGAGACCTTCGCCGAAGCCGATCGCGCGTTGGGGTGGGAGATCAGCCGGCTCTGCTTCGACGGTCCCGAAGAGCGGTTGAACCAGACCGAATACACGCAGCCGGCGCTGCTCGTCGCCAGCATCGCCGTCTGGCGCTGCCTCGGAGAGCCGATCCAAAAGGGGACCGTCGTCGCCGGGCATAGCCTGGGGGAATATTCGGCGCTGGTCGCCGCGGGGGCGACCCCTTTTGCCGAGGCGGTCCGGCTGGTTCAGCAACGCGGCCGCTTCATGCAGGAGGCGGTTCCGAAGGGGCAGGGAGGGATGGCGGCCATTCTCGGCCTCGATCGGAAGAGCATCGAGGAGGTCTGCGAGAAAGCCTCCGACGACACCGGCCGGGTGACCGCCGCAAATTATAACGCGCCGGACCAGGTTGTCATCGCCGGGGAAGCCCAGGCGGTTCAGCGGGGGATGGCGCTGGCGCAGGAGCGCGGCGCCAAGAAAGTGGTCCCGTTGGCGGTGAGCGTTCCCTCTCACTCGCCGATGATGAAGGAGGCCTGCCGCCGGTTGGCCGCGGAGTTGGAAAAGATTCAGGGGCGCGATCTTGCGATCCCGCTGATCAATAATCTTCAAGCGAAGAAGATCACGACCTGGGCCGAGGCCAAAGCGGGTCTGGTCGATCAGCTCTCCTCCCCGCTGCTGTGGGAGGAGACGATCCAGCGAATGCGGGATGAGGGGGTTGATCTCTTCATCGAAGTCGGACCGGGCCGGGTCCTCTCGGGACTGTTGAAACGGATCGATCGTAAGCTACCTACGGCAAATGCGGAAGATTCGGCCGGTATCGAGAAAGTGAAGGAGCTTCTGGAGAAATAATGGGCGATTTTATCGACTTGCAAGGAAACGTGGCGCTGGTGACCGGCGGCGCGCAGGGGATCGGGAAATCGATTGTCGGACTTCTTGCGGATTGCGGGGCGAGTGTGGTAGTCTCCGACATCAATCGCGAAACGGCCGAGAAGACCGTCTCCGAGCTGACCGCGCAGGGGAAAAAAGCGATGGCGGCGCAGGCCAACGTGGCCCGCGGGGAAGAGGTCAAGGCGATGGTCGATTCGATCGTCTCGCAATGGGGAAAGATCGACATCCTGGTCAACAACGCCGGTATTACCCGCGACACCCTCCTGCTCCGGATGAAAGATGAAGACTGGGACGCGGTTCTCTCAGTGAATCTCAAGGGAACTTACAACTGCATGAAAGCGGTGCTCTCTTCGATGTCCAAGCAGCGTCGGGGAAGAATCGTCAATATCTCATCCATCGTCGGCGTGATCGGAAATGCGGGACAGGCGAATTACGCCGCCTCCAAAGCGGCGGTCATCGGTCTCACCAAAACGGTGGCGCGCGAATACGCCAGCCGCGGCATTACGGTGAACGCCGTCGCCCCCGGATTTATCGATACCGCCATGACGGCGGTCCTCTCCCCCGAGGTGAAAGAAAATTTGCTGAAGCAGATTCCGCTGGCGCGTCTGGGAAGCCCTACGGATGTCGCGAGCGCGGTGGTCTTTTTGGCTTCGGACCGCGCAAACTACATGACGGGCCAGGTGTTGCACGTCAACGGCGGCATGTATATGAGTGGATGAGAAAAGGGTCGCTTATCGTAAACAGGAAAACATTGAGTGTTCAACTCAATCATGAGGAGGAAGCGTTGGCAGTCGAAGAGCGTGTTAAAAAAATCATTTCGGAGCAGTTGGGTTTGGAAGACGAGGATGTCACACCGGAAGCCTCCTTCGTCGAAGATCTCGGAGCGGATTCTTTGGATACCGTTGAGCTGGTGATGGCCTTTGAAGAAGAGTTCGGGATCGAGATTCCGGACGAAGATGCGGAGAAGATCCTCACCGTTCAGAATGCAATCGACTATATTAAAGAGAAAGTGTAGTCGTTGTTCGGTTATCGATTTGGGCCGGTCTCTGCGGCCCGGATCCGCTTTTCTTTATTGGGTAAGGGGGTGAGTTTCTGAGTAGAAGGGTTGTCATCACCGGTTTGGGGATGGTTTCCCCGCTCGGTATCGGGGTGGAGAAGACATGGAAGGCCCTCCTGGCCGGAGAATCGGGGGTCGGACGGATTACCCGGTTCGATCCAACCGACTACCCCTGCCAGATCGCCGCCCAGGTCAATGATTTCAATCCCGCCGATTTTATCGACGCGAAAGAGATCAAGAAGATGGACACCTTCATCCACTACGCCATGGCCGGCGGCCAGATGGCGATGGATGATTCCGGTTTGAAGGTGACCTCCGAGAACGCGGAGCGGATCGGCGTCTATGTCGGCTCCGGGATCGGGGGGCTTCAGGCGATCGAGCAGTGGCACAAGGTCCTTTTGGAAAAAGGGCCGAAGCGGGTCACCCCGTTCTTCATCCCGATGTCGATCATCAACCTCGCCCCCGGCCAGATCGCCATCCGATTCGGCGCCAAGGGGCCGAACTCCTGCGCCGTCACCGCCTGCGCCACCGGGAACAACTGCATTGGCGACGCGTTTCGGTTGATCCAGCGCGGCGACGCCGAGGTCATGATCGCCGGCGGAACCGAATCGGCCATCACCCCGCTGGGGGTGGCCGGGTTTTCCGCCTCCCGCGCCCTCTCCACCCGCAATGATGATCCGAAGCGGGCGAGCCGTCCGTTCGACAAAGACCGGGACGGATTCGTCCTGGGAGAAGGGTCCGGCATTCTCATATTGGAAGAGTTGGAGTTTGCAAAGCGCCGCGGCGCCCGCATCTACGCCGAGATCATCGGCTACGGCATGTCGGCCGACGCCTATCACATCACCGCGCCGTCCGAAGAAGGGGAAGGGGCGGCGCGCTGCATGCGGCTGGCGTTGAAAGACGCCGGAATTCAACCGAGTGATGTCAGCTACATCAACGCCCACGCCACCTCCACCATGGCCGATGCGATTGAAACGATGGCGATGAAAACCGTTTTCGGCGAGGCGATTCGCCGCATTCCGATCAGCGCCACCAAATCGATGACCGGCCATCTTCTCGGAGCCGCCGGGGGGATCGAAGCGGTCTTCAGCATCCTCTCCATTCGGGACGGCATCATTCCGCCGACGATCAATCTGGACCACCCCGATCCGGCGTGCGATCTCGACTACACCCCCAATCAGGCGCGGAAGGTGGATGTGAACGTGGCCCTCTCCAACTCCTTCGGGTTCGGCGGCACCAATGCCACGATCATTTTCCGGAAATATCAGGAAAATTAATATTCCCTTTCTCGCAGGATCAGACTGAGAGAAACACCCACGATGTCCCCCGCAGATCTCGCTTCCCTTCAGGAACGGCTCGCCTACTTCTTTCAGGCGCCGGCGCGGCTTCGGCAAGCGGTCACCCACAAATCGTACATCAACGAAACCAAAGACAAGACGGTCGAAGACAACGAGCGGATGGAGTTCTTAGGCGATGCCGTTCTGGATTTGATCATCAGCGAGGCGCTCGTCGAGCGTTTTCCGGACTCCCCGGAGGGGGATCTCTCCAAAATGAAGTCGCGGGTGGTGAGCGAGGGGACGCTGGCGCGCATCGCCAAAGGAATCGACCTCGGCCGGTATCTTTATTTGGGCCGTGGCGAAGAGCGGACGCTCGGCCGGGAGAAGAGCTCGCTGCTCGCCGACGCGACGGAGGCGGTGATCGCCGCGATTTATCTCGACGGCGGCCTGCCCGCGGCGCGCGACGTCGTGATCCGCGAATTCGAGCCTTTCCTCCAAGAGCTCACCCGTCCCGAAGTGACGGTCGATTACAAGACCGAGCTTCAGGAGCTTTGTCAAAAAAAATTCGAATCGCTCCCTGCCTATCAGGTGATCCGCGAAACCGGACCCGATCACCAAAAGCTCTTTGAGGTGGAGATCCGGATTCAGAACACCTCTTATGCCACCGCCACCGGAAAAAGCAAAAAGGAGGCGGAGCAGCGGGCGGCGCAGATCGCTCTCGACAAGTTGCGGAAGGGAGAGCCGCCGGCGGCGGAGTAGTTTCTTCTCTTATCAAGCCGTCATTCCCGTGGAATCCGAGGCCTAACCCCCCTGGATGCCCGCTTGGATCCCCTGCAACAGGGGATCGATCCGAGTGGAAGGGTACCCATCTGTATTCACGTGCCTTGCGGCACGATGTGCGGATTCGCGGGCATGACGATTAGAAGAGTCGACTCATTCCCTTTTGACCTATCTTACCGATGCCCTCAAAAGGCTACTCCTCCCCTTTGTATGGGGAGGTTGGGGTAGAAGGTCATTCTACCTCTCGCCCCTCCTTACAAAAGAGGGGTTTTAAAGTGACTTGCATTATCCCTCTCCGAGATCCTTCATTGACTTTCGTCATAAAACTGGAATATAAAGGTTGCCGGATATCCTTTAGGAGGACGATGGGATGTTGGGTGGGCAAGTAAAACCGTTGATCCGGAGCCGCAAGGCAGACCCGACTGAACAGGTCCATGCTGTTCCCAACCGGTGGGGGCATCTGATCGGCCTCGGTTGGTCGGCGGTGGGCGCTTCGATCGGCATTGCGCTGGCCCTCTGGCTGGTCGCTAATGAGCAGTCGCCTTTTCTCCTCGCTTCCCTTGGCGGGACGACCGTTTTTCTCTTCGCGTTGGGCCACACCGAGCCGGCGCAGCCGCGCGCCCTCTTCGGCGGACATCTCGGAGGGGCCTTCATCGGCATTCTCTGTTATCAGTTGTTCGGCGATGCGCTTTGGGTTTCCGTGCTCGCCGTTGTCCTGACGATGATCTACATGGTCACCACCCGAACGATCCATCCCCCCGCCGGGGCCAATCCGTTGTTCATGGTTCACAATCACGCCGATTTTATGGTTCTCCTCAATCCGGTCGGCGCAGGCATTCTCGCGCTCTTTCTGGTTGCGATGTTTTGGAGCCGCCTCCAGCCTGGGAAGGAATATCCGGTGAAGTGGTGGTGAGCTTATCTAACTTTAACTACTGCGCAACCGGGCGTGCTGCAGGATTGCCGCCAGAGTTACTTCTCCGCTTGGCGGGCTGGACTCAACAAGCCTCGGGCTTGTACCGGCAGGAATGGGGTGAGTGGTCCGGAGGCCCGCTTTATGGTGATGATCCACGTGGAAGCGAGAAAATCTGTGGGGGAGTTGCCTATTACGAAGAGCACCATGGCCGACCCATTCTATAGCTCATATCGAGGAATCCTTAGGGCACAGCATCACATCGATGATCTCAATTCGAATCTCGTCACTTTCTTTAAAACAAAACCATATGCCCGTGTTATTGATCCCCACGGAGATGGCCTTCACCAAACACATAAGCTTAAACTTATTCGACCTATGCCGGAGGTCTTCGCGGATATTGCTGCCGACGCTGTTTATAATCTTCGGGCCGCTCTCGACCGGGCCGCATATGCGGTTACTATTCTCGAAGGAAAGGTCAGAAGGCCAAGAAATACTTATTTTCCATTCGGGAAAACGGCGAAAAACGTTAGAGATTGCGCTAAATCCGGAAGCCAGG
>SCUR01000435.1 GCA_004297235.1 Candidatus Manganitrophaceae bacterium
CTTATTTTTTTTCTCATCCTTTCCTCCGGGGAAATTGGCGGTATTGATATTTCTAGCTTTTTTAGCGACTGGTGTCAAGAGAAATCGATGGCCTGAACGGGGTCGACCGGTGCGTTGTTTCGGCTTCCTTTCAGGAAATTGTTCAACCGTTGGAATTTCGATCCGGTATATTCTCGATCACGCCATTGATTCGGGTCGGTCTCTTCCAATGACGCGGCTCCACGGGAGAGTCATCTTATTTTCGAGACAATCTTCGAGGGGTTTTCACCGTTATTTTATGTTCTTTCTAGTCGGATTTTCCAATGCGGTCTCCGGTACGGATGAGACGCGCTGCAAGAGGACATTTGCTTTACTCGCATTTTCTTTTATGTTATATTTAGTCCGTGCTTACTCTACGGATACAGCCGAAGCAAGTCTTACTTATTCTCATCATGACCTTCCTCCTTTTTTTGTCTTTTTCGCTTATTTCCAGTTTGAAGAAAAGAAATTTGCTCGTCGGTATCCATGACGTCGGTGGAAGAGCCGATGTGAAAATCGGTCAATTTTCAGTCGTCCAATCACACGAGGGTATAAAGAGCTGGGAGTTAAAGGCGGATCGGGCTGAGATTTTTGAGAAGGACCAAAAGGCGTTGCTTGAAAAGGTGACGGTGGTCATGCAGACACCGCAGGGGATTCAACTCTCGTTGGAGGGAGACGCCGGGTCGGTCGATACACAGAGAAAAGATTTTTACTTGGAGAAGAAAGAGGGCCCGATGGTGATCCGGTTAAGCAACGGTTACACCGTCGAAACCCCCGCATTGTCTTGGCTCAACGATCAGAGGATGATTGTTGCCGAAGGACCCGCGCACATTACCGGCCCCCAAATTGAGATCAGCGGAAACGAATTACGCGTTGCGCCGGATAACCAAGAGGTAACCGTCTCGGGCCATGTTCAGGCGCTGGTTCATTAAAAATCATTTCTTTCTTCTCTTGATTCTCGCATTCCTCCGAGCGGGGCGCTTTGCCTCCGCCGGCGAGACCCCGGCGACACATAATCCGCAAGAGCCCATCTCCATTACTTCCAATAAAATGACGATTAAAAGCCTTGAAGACAAGATCATCTTTGAAGGAGCGGTCTCTATTAAAAAAGGAGATCTCACCATCGAGGCCGATCGCGCGGAAGTTTTTCTTTCGGAGCGCAACCCGGCCGCTCCATCGAAGCCCCCTTCCTCGGTGCTGAAGAATCCTTCGACCAACGGGGATCGGGAGGTTTCTCGGATCGAGACCGAAGGGAATGTCGATATTCGCCAGGGCGAAAAACATGCAAAGGCACAGAAGGGAATCTACGATCAGGAGAAGGAGACCATTATTTTGACGGGCGAACCCGAGGCGTGGGAAAAAGAGTACCGCGTCAAGGGCAAGGTGATCACCCTTTTTATTTCCGAGAATCGGAGCCTCGTCGAGGGGAGTCAGGTGATACTTCATTCCGGCGCGAAAAATTTGAACCTGGGGAATAAATAGTTTTTCGGAAGAGAGATGCTCGAAGCAACGGGATTGGAAAAAAAATATCAAGGCCGCAAGGTGGTTCGCAATGTGAGTATCCGCGTGGGCCCCGGGGAAATCGTCGGACTGCTCGGCCCGAACGGAGCCGGAAAGACGACGACCTTTTATATGATTGTCGGCCTGACCCCTCCCGATCACGGGGACATTTTTCTGAACGGGGATCGAATGACCGGGATGCCGATGTACCTTCGCGCCCGTAAAGGGATCAGTTATCTGCCCCAAGAGCCGTCGATCTTCCGAAAGCTGACGGTCGAAGAGAACATCATGGCGATCCTCGAAACGCTGGATCTCTCTTCCGCCGAGCGACAGTCGAGGCTGCAGTCGCTTTTGAGCGAGTTGAATATTTCCCATTTGGCGAAGCACAGGGCGTACACGCTCTCCGGAGGAGAGCGGCGGCGCCTTGAGATCACGCGGGCCTTGGTGATCTCGCCCAAAGTCGTCCTTCTGGATGAGCCCTTTGCGGGGATCGACCCGATCGTCGTGATGGAGATCCAAAAAATTATTTTCCAATTAAAGCAGCGTGGGATCGGGGTTTTGATTACCGATCACAATGTTCAAGAGACGCTCGAGATCACCGATCGATCCTATATTATCTATGAAGGGGATATCCTCATTTCGGGGACCTCTTCCGAGATCGCCAGCAGTCCCCAGGCCAGGGAGATTTATCTGGGGGACCGTTTCCGTTGGCAGGATCGTAATGCGACATCTCTTCAATCGTAACGTCGATCTATAGAGGTTCGGATATGTCTTGGTCAGAGAGTGGGATGCGAGCCAGACTCGATCTGAAGATGACGCAGAAGCTGATCATGACGCCGCAGCTGCAGCAGGCCATCAAGCTTCTCCAACTTTCGAGACTCGAGTTAACGCAAACGATCAATCAAGAGATGCTGGAAAACCCTCTTTTGGAAGATACGGCCGCCGATTCTCCGGAAGAGGAAGTCTCCTCCACGACGATGGACGGAGAGGGCGAAAAAAGAGAAGAGGAATCGGCCGAGCGTTCGGATGAACTCGATCTGAAGTGGGAAGATTATTACACGGATGATGACCGAGGGGACGAGGGAGGGAGTTACTCGGCGGCCTCTTCAGAAGAGCGGCCGTCGTATGAGCAGACCCTCACAAAGGCCACCTCTTTGGTGGACCATCTTCTTTGGCAGCTGGGGCTTTCCTCGGTGACGGAGAGAGAAAAAGAGATTGGAACCATCCTCATCGGGAATATCGACGATAACGGTTATCTCGGCGCGTCGCTTGAAGAGGTCGCGCAGACCGTTTCCACTCCGGTCGAGTCGGTCGAGAAAGTCTTAAAGGTTATCCAAGGATTCGATCCCACCGGGGTGGGCGCCAGAAATTTGAAAGAATGTCTTCTGATCCAGACGGCTCAGTTGGGATTGTCGGGCTCCTTGGTCGATGCGGTCATAAAAGATCATCTGGAGGATTTGGAGAAAAAGCGATATCAAAATATCGCGAAATGCTGTAACGTGACCCTTCAAGAGGTCTTGCAGGCCTCCAAGGTGATCGAGCACCTGGAGCCGAAACCGGGCCGGCCTTTCTCTTCGTCGGAAAACCTTCATATCATCCCCGATGTGTTCGTGGTGAAATCGGAGGGGAAATATGTGGTTTTGCTCAATGATGATGGCCTTCCCAAGTTAAAGATCAGCCCTTTCTACCGCAGCCTGCTTCGATCGAAAGAGACCGTAGCGGAGACGACAAAGACCTACCTGGAAGAAAAATTCCGATCGGCTCTCTGGCTCGTCCGTAGCATCGAGCAGCGGAACCGCACCATTCAGTTGGTAGCCGAAAGTATCGTCAATTTCCAATATGAGTTCATGGAGAAGGGAATCAGCTATTTGAAGCCGCTGATCTTAAAGCAAGTGGCCGATGATATCTCGATGCATGAGTCGACCGTGAGCCGTGTGACCACCAATAAGTACATGTTCACTCCTCAAGGAATTTTCGAGTTAAAATTCTTCTTCAATAGCAGTCTTCCCCGCGTCGGGAACGGCGCGGAGAGTCTCTCCTCGATTGCCGTTCGTGAGATGATTCGAAAAATGGTATCGGAAGAGGATCCGACCCGTCCCCTGAAGGATCAGGAGATTGTAGAACGTCTCAAACAGAATGACGTCGACATCGCGAGACGGACGGTGACGAAATACCGGGCCTGGCTCAACATCCCACCTGCGAGTCGCCGAAAAAGGCCGTTTTGACGATCCAGGGTGAACGTCTCTAGCGTAAGGAGGATCGATGGAAGTCGTGATCACTGGAAGACAGATGGAAGTCACCCCCGCGTTAAAGGAGTTTATCGAGGGCCGCGCGCGAAAAATTGAAAAGTATTCATCCAAAACCACGCAGATTGCATTTACACTCAAGGTAGAGAAGTACCGTCACATTGCGGAGGTGTTGGTTTGGGCGAACGGGTTTCTCCTCCAGGCCGAAGAGGAGACCGACGAAATGTACGCGTCTGTCGATCAGGCGATGAACAAAATCGAAAGACAGTTTAAGAAGTACAAGGAAAAGCTTTCCAATCACCGCGTTCGGCATGAGGAGATATCGGAGGCGCCCGAACCCGAAGTCGATCAGTCCATCCCCAGGGTAAAAAAGAGAAAAGTTTTCCCGGTGAAGCCGATGCGTGTGGAAGAAGCGGTTTTACAAATGGAGTTATTGGGAAAGGACTTTTTTTTATTCGGCAATCACCAGAACCAGCGTCTCAATGTCCTTTATAAAAGAAAAGATGGAACACTCGGGCTGATCGAGCCCGTTTATTAACGCGAGATCCTTTTAAACGCCATTTGATTCCGGCGTCTCTCCTTATGCCTGCTGTAAAAAATGTCCGTCTGGTTGTGATCAGCGGTCTTTCCGGTTCAGGGAAGAGTTATGTCATCAAATACTTCGAGGACCTCGGTTTCTTCTGCATCGATAATCTTCCTCCGCCTCTTCTTCCAAAATTTGTAGAACTGTGCAACCAGTCCCGAAGCCATATTACGAAAGCGGCGCTCGGCATTGATATTCGCGAGCGGGATTTCCTCGGGCACTTCCTCAATATCTTCGACCAACTGAAGGAAGAAGGGTACCAGATGGAGCTGCTTTTTCTCGAAGCCAGCGACGAGGTGCTGGTGCGGCGCTTTTCCGAGACGCGTCGTCCTCATCCGCTGGCCCGGGACGGTTCGGTGATCGACGGCATCCGGCTGGAACGCGAAAAGCTCAGCGATCTCAGAAAACGAGCCGACAAAATTCTGGATACCTCGAACTATCATGTCCATCAGCTCAAGGAAGTCATCACTCAATACTACTTGGAAAAGGGAGAGAACCATCACTTAAATATCTCCTTGATCTCGTTCGGTTACAAATTCGGAATCCCTTATGATTTGGATCTGTTGTTTGATGTCCGTTTTCTCAGCAACCCCAATTTTGAAAGGGAGTTAAAACCGCTCACGGGGGAGCATCCGCGGGTTCAGAGCTATATTACTTCTCAGCCGGATGCCAAGGTCTTTTTGGAGAAGCTCTACAGTTTTCTCGATTTTCTCGTTCCCCTCTATGAAAAGGAGGGAAAGAGCTATCTGACGATCGGAATCGGATGCACCGGGGGAAGGCATCGCTCCGTCTGTGTCGTCAATTTATTGCGGGAGCATCTCCAGGCAAAGGGGTTGCAGGTGCATTGGCGCCATCGAGATTTGGGACAGCCGGGGTAAAGCATGCAAAGCTATGTGGTGGCGATTTCGGGAGCCAGCGGCGCCGTTTACGGTGTTCGGCTGCTTGAGTATTTACTGAGAGAGAAATATCGGGTCTATCTCACCCTCACTCACGAAGCCCGGTTGATTATTCGGGATGAGCTTGGATTAGAATGGGGATCGCATTTCGCGGAGACCGCCGAGGTCCTAAAAAAGAAGTATGCCGATTTCGATCTGATCTACTGCGATGAGAAAGATATGACGGCGCCGATCGCCAGCGGATCGGTTCCGACCCAGGGAATGATCGTGGCGCCCTGTTCGATGAAAACACTGGCGGCGATCGCACATGGATTCTCCTCGAATTTAATCGAGCGGGCTGCGGACGTGACCTTGAAGGAGAGAAGACCGCTCCTTCTTATTCCGCGGGAAACGCCGCTCAGCCAAGTTCATCTTCGGAATATGCTGATGCTTTCGGAAATGGGAGCCACCCTTATCCCTGCGATGCCCGCCTTCTATAATCATCCTCGGACGATTGAGGACATGGTTGATTTTATTGTCGGGCGCATCTTGGACGGGCTCAAGATTGAGAGTAGAATTTACCGCCGATGGAAAGAATCATGATGAAACGGTTTTATTGGCGGCTTTTTGGAATAATCCTTCCGGCGCTCCTGCTTTTCTCCTGCGAGTCGGGCCCGGAGGTGGCGCCCCATGCAGATTGGGCCGACGTGACCCTGCATGCGGTGGGGATCGGGCCTGTTCAGGGAGAGTGGTCTCTTTCGGAGAGGATGCAAGCGGTGCAACGGGCCAAGGTCGATGCGTATACCAAGCTTGAATCCCAAATCATGATGTTGCAGACCGATTCTAAAAAAAAGGTGTCTGAATTGGCCGCCAAGGATGAGCAAATGGAAAAGAAAATCGCTTCCTTTGTGAAAGGGGCCAAGATCATCCGAACGGAGAACAAAGAAAACGGCGTCGAGATCTTCACGGAGCTTTTCTTGGGAGAGAACTTCAAGGCGACGATTGGTCTTGCGGAGAGAAAGCCGAAACCCGTTCCAAAGGACAAACGCGACGATTCATCGAGATTCTAATCGAGGCATAACGTGTGGCTGATCGAAAACAGCTCCTTTTACCCCACCTGAATATAGAACTCCTCCAACCTGAAACCCTCCTCTTTCTTGCAGAGGACCCTTCGACCGATGGCACCCTCCTGGACTTAATGGCGAAATACTTTCTCACGACGGAAGCGCTCATCCGGAAAGTTTTTGATCACCCGAATGTTTGGGAGACGACGCTCAGCTACGTCCGGATGTTTGGAGACTACTCGCAGGAGCCATGGCTGGCATCGCGGTTCAAACAAACCGGGGCCGCTACAGAGCCGGAGCCGCAGGCCCAGAACCTGTTTCAACAAGTTCAGCATATGCGGGTATCGGAGAAGGTTCAACTTGCGCTGAAGGGAAACAAAGAGGCGAGGGCGCTTCTATTGAAAGACTCGAATAAGCAGGTGGTTCTCGCCGTGCTCGGCAGTCCTCGAATTACGGAGCAAGAGGTCGAGTTGATCGCCCAATCAAAAAGCGTCTCCGAAGACATCTTGCGTGTGATTGCGAATAACCGCAGCTGGCTTAAGAACTATGGGGTTGTCGTCGGTCTTGTGAACAACCCCAAGACGCCGGTCGGTCTGTCCCTCGGGTTCATCAAAAACCTCAAAGCAAAAGACCTCGGTAACCTTGCAAGGAATAAAGGCGTTCCGGAGGTGATCCGAAGTACCGCAGGAAGACTGCTTCAAACAAAACGAGCAGGACAATAATCTCTCGCCTGCGCTCCATCCCTTAGAGAGATTTTCTTCTTTCTTTGTCGTCCTTCCTTGCCCCTCATCTAAAAAATTAACTTTCGAACTAAAATCTCCAGTTTCCTTGACAAACGTCAAATACTAAGTATACTTACTATCGTCAAATTGCACGGCGGGATATCCGAGGACCTGGCCAATGGCTCAGAAGAACAACGGAAGATATAAGACGAAAGACATCTGCATCCTGTTTGATATTTCGAAGGCGACACTGTTCCGCTGGGAAAGTGAAGGGCTGATTTCCAATGTGGGACGAGACTGGAGAAACTGGCGGCTTTACTCCGAACATAATATTAAAGAAATCAAAAAAATTATGTCCCGCCGCTCCGGAACTTCCGCAAAACAGAGAATTTCAAGAAGAGGTTAACGGTGCCAATTTCGATGGGCTTCTCTCTCCCTTTCTCCCGTAAAAAAGAACTGATCGGACTCGATATCGGTTCCGGTGCAATCAAGTTGGTTCAGGTAAAGGAAACCAGCAAGGGATACCAACTTCAGAAGTTCGGCGTCAAGGCGCTCGATTCCGAATTGATCGTTGATGGAACCATTATGGACGCGGGACGAGTCGTCTCCGTCATCAAGGAACTTTTGGAGGAGCAAGCGGTCAAAATAAAGGATGTCGCCGTTTCGGTTTCAGGCCATTCCGTCATCGTTAAAAAGATCAGCCTCCCCATGATGACGGAGGATGAATTGGAAGAGTCCATCAAATGGGAGGCGGAACAATACATCCCGTTTGATATTAATGACGTCAATATCGACTTTCATATCCTTGGAACGCCGGACAATCAGGAATCGAAAGAACAGATGGCGGTTTTGCTGGTCGCAGTCAAGAAGGATAAGTTGACCGAATACACCACTCTGGTGACGGAGGCCGGACTCAATCCGGTGATCGTCGATGTCGACGCGTTCACCCTGGAGAACATGTTCGGTGTCAATTATGACGCGAGAGAAGGGGAGATTGTGGCGCTGGTCAATATCGGCGCGAGCGTCATGAATATCAACATCCTGAAGGGAGGAACCTTCGCCTTTACACGGGACATTTCCATCGGAGGGAACCGATATAACGAAGCGATCCAGCGGGAATTTAACGTCAGCTACGAACAGGCGGAAAAGGCGAAGCGCAGTGAACCGGTCGAGGGGATCGATCCGCAGGCCCTCTCCACGATTATTAATAATCTCAACGCGGAAATCTCTTCAGAGGTGATCCGATCGTTTGATTACTTCAAGACAACCTCTACCAATGAAAATATTGATCGAATCTTACTGAGCGGCGGCGCCTCCAAGCTGCCGGATCTTCTCTCCCAGCTTGCCGAGAAATCGGGGGTGGCCGTGGAGATGGTGGACCCATTTAAGAAAGTGGACATTCCCAAAAAGTTGTTCGACGTGGAGTACATTCAAGACATGGGGCCGTTGGCTGCGGTCGGGATGGGTTTGGCGATTCGAAAAATCGGGGATCGATAATCGATGATCAAGATCAATTTACTTCCATCGCAGAAAGCGAAAAAGGGAAAAAAGAAGCTCGAGATCCAATCGCAATTGATCCTGGCTTCCATCGTATTATCCGTCCTCTTTCTGGTTTTGGGATACATCTGGATCCTCCTCAACGAGAAAGTCGACAACCTGACCGCCGATAAGACCAAGCTGACGACGGAATTGGGACTCCTTAAGGCAAAGGTGAAAGAAGTTGAAAACTATGAGCGGGATAAGAAAGCGGTCGAGGAGAAGATCAAAATCATCGAGCAGCTTCGGAAAAATCAATCGGTCCCGGTTCTCCTTCTGGATCAAATCAGCCGGAGCCTTCCGGAGAAGGTTTGGTTGGTGAATGTCAACGAGCAGAACGGCGTGATCGATTTGGAGGGAAAGGCGACCACTAACAGCGAGATTGTCGACTTCATTAACAATCTCAAAAAGTCTTCTCTCTTCAAAGATGTGCAGATTCTCGAATCGCGGCAGAACTTGGAAGGCACCATTTCGATTTATACATTCAAACTTAAATGGTCTCTTATATAAGAAAAGGGGGCCAGGCGGCATTATGGCACTGAATCTGGAAAGACTGAAGAATTTAACCAATACTCAAAAGTTTGTCTCTCTCGTTCTGATCATTGTCATTGCCTCCGGCGCGTTTGTCTGGTTCGTCTTCATTCCGAAAAGTGGCGAGATCTCGGTCCTCAAAACAGAGATCGCGAGTTTGAGCAATGATATTAATATTCATCGGATCAAGGTAAAGCGTTTGGATGAACTGATCACGGAGAATCGAGAGCTGCAGCGTAAATTGGCGGAGTTGAAGGAGCAGCTGCCCCCGGAAGCGGAAGTGGAGATTCTTTTAAAACAGGTGTCCGAACTGGGAGGCAGAACCGGTCTTGATTTCAAGTTATGGAAGCCGACCGAGAAAAAGCCCAATGCGTCTGGTTTGTACGTCGAGATTCCGGTCAATGTGGAAGTGGCGGGTGCGTACCACGCGCTCGGCGTCTTTTTCGACAAAATCAGCAAACTGCCCCGGATCATTAACGTGTCGAATATCCGAATGGGGAACTCTAAACCGGACCAAAATAAAGTATTAATCCAGACCAGTTTCTCTGCGACCGCATTTGCTTCCGTGGAAGGGGATGCGCCTGTGCAGGCACCTCCTAAAAAGGGAGGGGCGCCATGAAGAGAGGACGCGCTTATTTCAACGGGGGGCTCCTTCTCCTTGCGGTTTTTTTATTCGGCTGCGGAGAGACGGCACCGCCGGTCGCTTCAAAGCCGGCGCCGTCGACGGCCTCCTCGGTCGTCCCGAAAGCGCCGGCCCCGGCCGTCGAGGAGGTCGCTCCACCGGCGATTCCGGTCAAGCAGGAAGATCCGGCTTCTCTCTTCCAATATAATCCGGAAGGAAGGCGGGATCCTTTCAAATCGATTATTATCGCCTCTGCAAAGCGGAACGCTTCGGAGAGCCTGCCTCCCTTGCAGAGGAAGGAGCTGTCTGAAATGAAGCTCATCGGCATCGTCTGGGGAAGCTTCGGGTACGGCGCTGTGATCCAGACCCCCGATGGAAAAGGATATCCTGTCCGGAAGGGGACCCGGATCGGAATGAATAATGGCGTGATCAGCCAAATTACAAATAAAGAAATGGTGGTTGAAGAAAGATATCTGGACATCTTTGGTGAGACGAAGGTGCGGAACGTTGTAATGGAACTTCATCCCCAAAAGGAGGGGCTAGAATGATCGGGCGGAGGAACAGATTTATTTTTGCGATTGTATTCCTGATATTCACTCAATCCTGCTCTCCCAAGACCTCTCAGGTGATGACGGAGCCTTCATCTCCGAAAGAAATTGTCGACATTCGCGTTGTTCCGGGGGCCGAGAAGACGCAGCTGGTAGTGGAAGGGCAGCAGCCGATGATTTACACCACCTTCCATTTAACCGATCCCTATCGGTTGATTGTGGATATGGCCGGAGTCAGTCTTGGTAAATTCACCGAAAAGATCAGTGTGAATCAGGGGGCGATCCACTCGGTCCTTCCCGTCGCGGGAGAGGGGAATCAAGTCGGGCGTCTTGAAATTGAAGTGGACGAGTCTGCCGAAACGAATGTGAGAACAGAGGGAACCAACCTCATTGTCGAAGTGGCCCATTCCTCTCCTAAAGTCGCCGAGCAAACGGTGGAGAAGCCTGCGGAAGCGGTCGGAGCCGAAGCGTTGAAACCGATTCTGCCGCCGCCGGTCAAGGAAGAGAAGAACCTTCTGCCTGCAAAAACGGTTAAAGCGATTCGGTTTGATCGGAAGGAAGATCTTCAACTCGTCATCACCTCAGACGGACAGCTTTCGCCGAATGTTTTCCTCCTCGATCCGAAGCGTCTTGTCATCGATCTTCCCCATGTGAAGATGGGGCCGAAGTTAAAGAGCATTGCCGCAAAAGACCGAGTCGTCAAGCAGGCCCGAGTGGGAATCCATTCCGACAAAGTGCGACTGGTCCTTGACCTGAATGCGCCGGTGGTTTATTCGCTGGAGCAGAATGGAAACCAGTTATACGTTCATTTAAAGGATGCTTCCGCGGCCTCCTCCGCGGCCCAGAAACCGTCGCCGGAAAACCCTCCTGCGGAGAGTGCCTCTGCAACGGTTCCCGCGGTCGTCGTTCCCCCTCCGATCGTTCCAGCTCCTGAAGCGCCTGCCGTTGAAGCCGCTGCTCCGGCGGAATTTCCTGTTGCGATGACGGAGAAGGCGCAGGGAGAAGAGATGAAAACGGAGATGACCGCTTCCGCGACGACGGCTTCGAAGCTGGAAGAGAAACCGTCGGCGGCTCCGAAGAAGGAGGCTCCCAAGATGGAAGCCCCGGCCGAACCGGTGGCCGATAAGGCCGATATCATTCTTGAAAATGGGGAGACTCAGGAAGAACATGAGAAGAACGCAAAGGTCGAACCGGTCACCCCTCCCAAATATGTCGGGCGGAGAATCTCACTGGACTTTCAGGATGCCGATATCGCCAATGTCATCCGTCTGATCGCAGATGTCAGCAATTTAAATATTGTTCTTGGAGAAGACATCAAGGGGAAGGTGACATTGAAGCTGATCAATGTCCCGTGGGACCAGGCGCTCGATATCATCCTCAAGATGAACAATCTGGGACAGATCCGAGAAGGGAATATCATTCGAATTGCCACCTTGACCAACATCGCGCGGCAGCAAGATGAAGAGGCCAAGGCCAAAGAGACTAAAATCAAGGCGGAAGACCTCCAGACCCGGATTATCTATGTGAATTATGGCAAGGCGAGCGAGCTCGTCGAATCGGTCAAGAAGATCCTCTCCACCCGAGGAGACATCAGCATCGATGTGCGGACGAATGCGCTCATCGTGAAGGATATTGAAAAGAATATTGAAGAGATCGCCCGGCTCGTCAAGACCATCGATACGCAAACCCCGCAGGTGGTCATCGAGGCGCGGATCGTTCAGGTTGCACCGACATTCAACAGAAGCCTTGGGATTCAGTGGGGGGTCACGTCGCAGAAAGTAACCGGCGGTAATGTCCTCGGATTAAGTGGAGGAGGGGGCGGACCGACCGCCGTATTCGGTACTCCCGATCCGCAATTCGCGGTCAATCTTCCGTCCGCCTCCAATTTCGGAGGGCTTGGGTTTACCTTCGGCCGGTTTACCGACAATCCGATCAACCTTGATCTTCGACTCTCGGCCGGAGAATCCCAGGGATTGACCCGGATCGTCTCGACACCGAAAGTGTCCGTCCTGAACAACCAGGAAGCAAAGATCGAGCAGGGAGAGTCGATCCCCTTTGCGACCGTTTCTCAGGCAGGAACGCAGACGACCTTTGTCGATGCGAACTTGACTCTCCTTGTGACGCCGCATGTCTCTCCGGATGGAGGGATTATCATGAAGATCAAGGTGACGAAGAACGCTCCGGGAGAAACGCGCCCCGGCGCTTCCGGTCCCAGTATCCTCAAGAAAGAGGCGACCACGAATGTCCTCGTGAAGGATGGAGAAACGACCGTCATCGGCGGCATTTACGAGGTGTCGACGACCGATTCGATCAGCGGCATTCCCTATCTGATGGACATTCCGGTGTTGGGGTGGCTTTTCAAAACAACGACCAAGCGTGAAGATACTTCCGAGCTCTTGGTTTTCTTGACGCCGCGGATTGTGAAATAGTCTTGATCTGGACGAGATAGACCGGTAAGTTAGAGGGGATGAAGAATATTGTTTTACTCGGATTTATGGGAACAGGGAAGAGTGCGGTCGGGAGGAGACTCGCCGCGGAGTTTCATTGTCCGTTCATCGATACCGATCAAATCATCGAGGAGAGGACCCATCAGCGAATTGCCGATATATTTGCGCAGCAGGGAGAAGAGAAATTCCGGTGTCTGGAGTCGGAAGCGGTCGCCGGCCTCGCGGAGCGGAGCGGATGTGTGATCTCAACCGGAGGAGGGATCGTCTTAAATCCCAAAAACCTCGATTTGCTGGGAAAGAACGGCATCCTCGTTCTGCTGCGGTCGAGACCGGAGGTCATTTTCAAAAGGGTCCAAAAACGGGCGGGGCAACGCCCCCTTTTGCAGAAAGCCGATCCATTGTCGGAGATCAAGCGTCTCCTCGCGGAACGGGAGCCTTTTTATCAGAGAGCCGACCTGACTTTGGATACGTCCGATATGAGATTGGATGATGTTGTTCAACAGATTAAGAGAAAGGTTCTAGAGATTGAAGGTCGAAAAAGTTCGTCTTAACTTGGGCGCCAACAGCTACGACGTCGTGATCGGAAACGGGATCCGGAACCGGCTGGGTCCCTATCTTCGAGCCCTCTCATCGGGAGAAAAAGTGGCGGTGGTGACCAACCCGGCCATCGATCGCCTTTATGGCGCCGGCATCCGAAAAAGCCTGCGAGCCGCTCGATTTGCTCCAACGATGATCCGAATCCGGGATGGGGAGCGGTATAAAAATCTCGCCGAAGTCGAACGAATTTACGATCAGCTGACTCTG
>SCUR01000043.1 GCA_004297235.1 Candidatus Manganitrophaceae bacterium
CCACCGCGGGCCGGGAGAAGAAACGCATTGCGCGCTCCCCGCCGGCCGTAACGACAACTCCGGGTACAACTTGCTTCGTCCCTTTCAGATTCCCTATAATAAAAGAAACATTTATCGAGTGAAGCCATGCGAAGAGCCGCAACGATTCTCGGAGGTATTTTTCTCATTCTGTTTCTGATCCTCCTTTTGGCCCCCTTCCTGGTGGATCTCTCCTTCCTCAAATCGCGCTTTCTGCCGCAGGTCGAATCGGCCCTCGGCCGGGGCGTCGACGTCGGGAGTATCCGACTTTCGCTCTGGCCGCTGGGCGTTCAGGTAAAAGAGGTCGTCGTCCGGGACGATCCTCAATTCTCTCCGGAGGACTTTCTCCGGTCCGAGTCGGTGGTCGTGAGCTTCCGCCTCCTTCCCTTGCTGCAAAAGAGGGTCGAGGTCAGTCAGCTCCTCATCCAACGCCCGGCCGTTCATCTGATTCAAGACGCGAACGGACGCCTGAACACGTCGACCCTCGGGAAAGGGGGCGGACCGAAACCTCCTTCAGAGGGGACATCGGCTCCGCAGGAGCGGCGTCCGATCGGAATAGCCGCGGACAAAGTCCTTGTGAAGAACGGACGGATCACCTATGTCCGCCGTGTGAAGGGGGGACCGCCGTTGTCCAGCGCCGCGGAAAATTTTGATTTGACCCTTTCCAACCTTCAGCTGGGAGAAATTGCATCGGTCGATCTGGAGACGCGGCTCGAGCCGCAAGGAAAGCAGGGAAGCCTGAGAGGCCGGGTCGGGCCCCTGACGACGGCGCTGAAACCGGAAACGATCGACCTTTCCGGAACGGTCGGGCGAAGCGATCTTCATCTTCGCGGCGGCTTCCAGAAAGGCCGCTTGGTCTTAACGGCCAATGCACAACAGGTCGATCTTGATGAGCTCATGCTGCTTCTGCCGCAACGAGAGCCCCCGGAGAAGCCTCCGCGATCTCCCGATCAATCGCCGCCCTCTTCGGGAACCACTCCGATGGAGGTGGATTTCAATCTCAAAAAAGTCCAGGTAAAAGGAATGGAGGTTGCCGATCTTTCCGGCCGTGCGAAGCTGAATCGGAAGGGAGGCGCCCTTGAAAATCTGAACGGCAATATTTGGGGGGGACATTTTACGGGGGCGGGCCGGGTCGATCTGTCGAGCGGAGCGTTTCCTTTTTCGACGACCTTCGCGCTTCAGGCGGTTTCGCTCGGATCGGTCATCAAACAATTTGTCCCGATCAATCCGGATTTGTTTTCCGGATCGGCATCGATTCAGATGGGATTGAAAGGGAGCGGCGGGAGCTGGGGAGCGCTCTCAAAAACGTTGACGGGGGAAGGGCGCTGGGAGGTGGAGGAAGGGGAGATTCAAAAGGTAAATCTCTTGGCGGAATCTCTTTCGATTCTCCATGTGCTCGACCGGGTCTCGTTGCCGATGGAGCCGAACACGCGGTTCTCGTCTGCAAAGGGGGCGTTCAAAATTGACGCGGGCCGGATCGGACTCAACGATCTTTCGATGAATAACCCTCTTTTTGATCTTCTCGGAAAGGGGGAGGTCCAGCTGGACGGTCTTTATCGGGTCATCGGGGAGATGCGGCTGGCCGAGTCGCTCACTCGACAAATTCAAGCCACGCCGGCCGGATCCCTCCTTCCGGTTCGGGAGGGAAGAGTGGAGGTCCCGATCGAGATTGCGGGAGGACCTCAAAACGCGCGCCTCGCCGTCCGGGAGGAGGCGCTCAAAGAAACGGCCGCGGAACAATTGCGAAAAAGACTTTCAGAGAGGCTGGAAAAAGAGGGGTTGGGAGGGATGCTGCAAAGATAGGCTTCTCCCTCCGCATTTCACCGGGAACGCGATGAGCGATGGATCATCGCGAGGGGAGGTGCTTCGAGTCGCGAAGGGCGTTGCACACTCGAAGACCCCTCATTCAATACCGATTAGGTCAGGTCTCTTTCCTTGACCGTCTTCCGTTTGTCGGCCCGAGCCTTTTCGATCGCGTCCATGCAGAGCTTTTCGACACGCTGGCTCAACGCCGTCAGAAATTCGGCGGATGTGTTGAATTCTGATTTTTCTCGAACGAACTTCTTAATCTTCGAACTGACTACCAAGATATCGGCCATTCATTCCCTCCTTCAGCTCTCTACCTTACCGTGTTGGAATATGAGATTGATGTTCCACTCCGTTCGGGAGACATTATCAGCGATTGATTTTCCATTCATGAAAAATGGTAGCATGAAAGAAGTCGGCGGCGCAACCGGAATTATTCCGCCGGATTTTTTTTCATTCTTATTCCACGTCGGTTCCGGCTCTTTGATGAGAACCTCACTTGAGAAGCTCCCCCTTCGTGACCTTCAGCCGATCGGTCCGCCGGATCAAAAGTCAATCGGTCCTTGCATTTTCGGAGAGGGCGGGGTAATATATCAACGATATGCCTACTGAATTTCGATCGTTGCCGATTCCTCCTCCTGTCCTTGAAGGGATTGAGTCTCTCGGATTTAAAGAATGCACTCCGATTCAAGAAGGGACCCTTCCCATCACGCTGGCCGGTAAGGATGTCGCGGGCCAAGCCCAGACCGGGACCGGAAAGACCGCCGCCTTTCTCATCGCCCTTTTTTCGCGCCTTCTCAAAACCGAGCCGGCGCCGTCCTCCAAGCTTTCTTCTCCGCGGGCCATCGTCATCGCCCCGACGCGGGAGCTGGTGGTTCAAATCGCGAGAGAAGCCTCGGCTCTCGGACAAAAGACCCCTTTTAACATCCAGGCCGTTTACGGCGGAATCGACTATCAAAAGCAACGGTCGATGTTGGCCGAAGGGGTCGATCTTCTCATTGGAACGCCGGGCAGGCTGATCGATTACTACAAGCAAAAAGTCTACGACCTTCGCCGGGTGGAAGTGCTGGTCATCGACGAGGCCGATCGAATGTTCGATATGGGATTCATCGCCGATCTGCGGTTCCTGATGCGGCGCCTTCCTCCGTATCATAAGCGGCAGTCGATGCTCTTCTCCGCCACGCTGACGCAGCGGGTGATGGAGCTGGCCTACGAACATATGAACAATCCGGTCAAGATCGAGGTCTCTCCCGAGCAGATTACCGCGGAAAAAGTGGAACAGACTCTGTTCCACGTAGAGCGGGCCAGGAAATTCCCTCTGCTGCTCGGCCTGCTGAAGCGAGAGAGCTGGGAGCGGGTGTTGATCTTCGTCAACACAAAGAACCAGGGAGAGGTGCTGGCGAATCGGCTGACGGAGCAGGGGTACCCGGCCCGTGCGATTACCGGCGATTTGCCGCAGAAGCAGCGGATGCGGGCGCTGGAGCAATTCAAGGAAAGGAAGGTGCCGATCCTGGTAGCAACCGATGTGGCCTCGCGGGGGCTGCATATCGAGGGGGTCACGCTCGTCGTCAATTATGATCTTCCCCAGGACCGAGAGGCCTACGTTCACCGGATCGGCCGGACGGCCCGCGCGGGCGCCGAGGGCAAGGCGTTGAGTCTGGCCGATGAAGAATATGTCATGAGCTTGGAGGAAATCGAAGAGTACATCGGACAGAAGATCCCGGTCGAATGGCCGGAGGAGGATCTCTTCGTTCAACCCAAGTCGATTCCGCATTCCGAAAGAATTCAGAGAAAGCCGCCGCCGCATCCTCCTTCCCGCTCAAAGGGTCGATCCCCCTCTTCACGACCGAGAAGAGCCCGGTGATCCACCCATCCTTCGGATGGCCATCGTTCTTCATCGACCTTGACACTTCATTAAAACCATGCAATACGGTCCCGGTTTCTTTTTAAATCTTTGGCATTTCCTCGGACTCTCCTTCTGGCACTTTATTTTCAAATGGCTGAATCGCGTCGATGTCTTCGGCGAGGAAAATATCCCGAGACGGGGAGAGGAGGGGGTGATGCTGCTGTACAATCACATTTCGGCGATCGATCCTTTCCTGGTGGGCGCGACCGCCATGCCCTTTTTCTCTCCGGTCTGGTGGCGCGCTCCGGCCAAAGAAGAGCTCTTCAATATTCCGGTGATTCGAAATATCATCGCCTCTTGGGGGGCCTTTCCGGTCCGGCGGGGAAAGCGGGACCTGGAAGCGATTCAAAAAATGGTGGACCTGTTGTCGCATTCGGTGGTGGTGATCGCCCCCGAAGGAAAGCGTTCCCCCGACGGGGCGCTTCAGCGGGGGCGGGCCGGCGTCGGAAAGATTCTCTACGATGCGCGTCCTCGAAAGGTGATTCCGGTCCGGGTCCGGGGGGTCGATGCCATCCTGCCGATCGGAAAAGTGCTTCCCCGAATCGGGAGAAAGGTGACGATCACCTACGGTGTCCCGCTCGACCTCTCCCCTTATTATCTTCTTCCCGACGGAGTCGAAACTTCCCAGCGGATCGCCGATACGGTGATGCGGGAGATCGCAAAACTCTAAGTCGTCCAGTCCGGTGAGAGCATCTCGATGAGATTTCGATCGGTTGTTTGGATCGTCCTGTTCGCTGTCCCGATTTCAGGCGGGCTCTATTTTCTGTCGTATTGGCCGGAGATGGAGCGGCTCGCGCGAACGAATCCAAAAACAACCGCCCTCATCGAAGCGCGACAAGCGGCCCAAGAAAAAAGAAGTCCGGTCTCGCTGGTTTCAGGATGGCGGCCGCTCCGCCTGATCTCCCCCCATCTCCAACATGCCGTGGTGGTGGCCGAAGATGCGCGGTTTTACAACCATCGTGGATTTGACTGGGAGGCGATTGTGGAGGCGGCGGAGCGGGATTGGGCGGCTAAATCGTTTGAGTATGGCGGGAGCACCATCAGCCAGCAGCTGGTGAAAAAC
>SCUR01000436.1 GCA_004297235.1 Candidatus Manganitrophaceae bacterium
TACGACCTGATGGCATCGCTTCGATTTTTGCCGAACTCCCCCACCCTCATGAACGCCGGCCGCGACCTGCAACAGCTCTCCGCCTGCTTCGTGTTGCCGGTCGAAGACTCGATGGAGTCGATCTTCGAGACGGTCAAACAAGCGGCGATCATTCACAAGACCGGTGGCGGGACCGGCTTTTCCTTTTCCCGTCTTCGTCCCAAAGACGACGTCGTCCGCTCCACCGGCGGTGTCGCGTCCGGACCGGTCTCCTTCATGAAGGTCTTCAACCATGCGACAGAGGCCGTCAAGCAGGGGGGGACCCGTCGGGGCGCGAACATGGGGATCTTGCGGGTCGACCATCCCGATATTCTCGAGTTCATCGGGTGCAAGGCCGACACCAGCCAGATCATCAACTTCAACATCTCGGTGGCGATCACCGATCGGTTCATGGAAGCCTTCGAGAAAGACGAGGAGTACGAGCTGATCTCGCCCCGCAGTAAAACGGTGGTCCGGAAAATTTCGGCGCGGCTGGTGATGGACAAAATCGCCGAGCAGGCCTGCGCCACCGGCGAGCCGGGGCTCTTCTTCATCGACGTGACCAACCGGACCAACCCGACGCCGCATATCTCCGACATGGAAGCGACCAATCCGTGCGGCGAGCAGCCGCTGTTGCCGTATGAGAGCTGCAACCTCGGGAGCCTCAACTTGGAGCAGCATCTGATCGAGGCTGACGGCCGCTATGAGATCGATTGGAAGAAGCTGGAGCAAAGCATCCGGACGTCGATCCATTTCCTCGACAACGTGATCGACATGAACCGCTACCCGATCCAGCAGATCGAGGAGATCACCAAGTCGAACCGGAAGATCGGTCTCGGGGTGATGGGGTTCGCGCGGATGCTCTTCAAGCTTGAGATTCCCTACAATTCCGAAGAGGGGATCGAGACCGCCCGCAAGGTGATGGGCTTCATCCGCAAGATCGGCTACGATGAATCGGGCCGCCTCGCCGAGAAGCGGGGGACCTATAAATTCTGGCAGGGATCGCTTCATCAAAAACGGGGAGAGCGGATTCGCAACTCTTACGTCACCACCGTGGCGCCGACCGGGACGATCTCGATGATCGCCGACACCTCCGGCGGCTGCGAGCCGGAATTCTCGCTGATCTGGTACAAGAACGTCATGGGGGGAGATCATCTGCCGTATGTCCTCGACTATTTCATCGACGTCGCCAAGCGCGAGGGCTTCTGGACCGAAGATCTGCTCGAAAAGATCATCAAGAACCACGGCTCGGTCCAGGGGATCGATCAGGTTCCCGGCTATTGGCAGCGGGTCTTCATCACCTCGCACGGCATCTCGCCCGAGTGGCATGTCCGGATGCAGGCGGCGTTCCAGGAGTCGTCCGACTCGGCCGTCAGCAAGACGATCAACCTGCCGTCGCACGCCACCTCGAAGGAAGTGAAGGAGGCCTATCTCTTGGCCTTCAAGCTCGGCTGCAAGGGGATCACCGTCTACCGCGACGGCGCCCGTCCCGACCAGGTGATGAACGTCGGCGAGTCGAAAAAGGGAGAGGCGAAAGCGGTGGAGGCGAAGGTCCCGACCGACGAGCGGATTCTCCCGCTCGATCAGCCGTTGAAGGTGATTGCGCCCCGCCCGCGGCCGGAGGTGACGGTCGGAACGACGACCCGAAAGCGGACCTCCTGCGGCGATCTCTACCTCACGGTCAATCAGGACGAGAAGGGGCTTCCCTTTGAAGCGTTCGCGACGATGGGGAAAGCGGGGGGCTGCGAAGGCTCGTTCAACGAGGCGATCGGGCGGCTGATCTCGCTCTGTCTTCGGGCCGGTGTGACGCCGCGGGATATCGTCAAGCAGTTGATCGGCATCCGCTGCGACAAGCCGTTCGGTCTCGGCAAGGAGAAGGTCCTCTCCTGCTCCGACGCGGTCGCCAAGATCTTCAACCAGGCGTTCGAGAACAAGGTGCCGGAGAAGCGCTATCCCGATCCGGTGTCCCAGATTGCACAAGCGGCGGTCATCGAGGAGGAGGTTGTGCAAGAAAAGAAGATCGCCTTCCCCTGCCCCGATTGCGGCTGCGAGCTGGAGTTCGCGGAAGGGTGCGAGAAGTGCCATTTCTGCGGGTATTCGCGATGTTATTAAGAACTCAGAGTTCGTGTTCAGTTCAGGTTTACGTGTCTGCTTGAGGCGGTCCATTCAATTCATCCTCTTGGCATGAAGGTTCGTGAAGTGTAATATACAAGTGAACAATCGCTTTTGACCCGTAGCTTAATAACCCAAGGAGGCCATCGAATGGCGACAAAGACGGCAGGAAAGAAGAAAGCGTTCGGCGGATATGCGGTCAATTTCAACGGCGCAACCGAGTCACTCGAAACAGTTTTCGGGAAAAAGCCGATCAGCCCGGCGGAGATGACGAAAGTCCTCTGGGCCTACGTGAAGAAGAAAAGAATCGGCGGGAAAGAATAAGCCGGCACTCCTGAGGAGAGAAGCGTTTTGAAAACGAAACCCCTCTGGATCGAGAAGGGCCGACGCGGTGTTGTCTAGCACCGGCCAGGAAAATCCTGGAAAACCACAATGGGAGCCCTTTCTCGGCATCGAGATTTCTTTTCCCGAAAAGGAGCTTCGCTCTTCGATTTCATTGAGGAGCGTCGAATCGTTCCGGTTTGTCCGGAAACATCGGGTGGAGCCGTTCGTCCTCGATATCGCTTGTTCGGGAGGAGGAATCACGTTCATCTGGATGAGGCGATCCTTTAAAAATAAAGGGAAAGAGCAGAAGATTTAAGGAGCCTTTTTTGCCGCAGGGATACTCCTCCCCTTTGCCTGCCTGCACTGTGTCACCGTCCACCCGGAAGGGTGTAAGGGGAGGATGGGTGGGGTAGAAGGAGGGGAATACAAGTGATGAAGGCCGGGTCCCGATGGGGCTCGGCCTTTTTTTTGGGGGGCATGGTTCTGATTGGTTATTGCGAGCGATCGAAGAGAGCGGGGTATCTCCTCTGAGTTGAGAAACTCTGAATAGGCGAAGACAAATAGAATCCATTGTTAGTGACTCAGTCTGGAATCAATTTCTGGATTGTCATTCCCGCGCAGGCGGGAATCCAGTGATTTAAAACCTCTGGATGCCCGCTTCCGCGGGCATGACGTCTTTGGAATTTCAAAATGAGTCACTACC
>SCUR01000437.1 GCA_004297235.1 Candidatus Manganitrophaceae bacterium
ATCGCCTCCTTCGGCATGCCGAAGACCACGCAGGTCGCCTCGTCTTGGGCGACGGTCGCCGCGCCCGCCTCCTTCATCTCCAGCAGTCCGGCCGCCCCGTCGTTCCCCATCCCGGTGAGGATGACGCCGATCGCGTTCGGCCCCGCGGTCTTCGCGGCGGAACGAAAGAGAACGTCGACGCTGGGACGGTGGCGGGAGACCGGCGGGCCGCCGACGATCTCCACGGCGTAATGGGCGCCGTTGCGCGTCAGGAGCATGTGGTGATTCCCGGGCGCAATCAAGGCCCGGCCGGGGTTCACGCGATCGCCGTCCGCCGCCTCCTTCACCTCGATTTCACAGGTCCGATTCAAGCGGTCGGCGAAGGCGCGGGTGAAGCCTTCCGGCATATGTTGAACGATGACGATCCCGGGCGCATCGGGCGGCATCGCTTCAAGACACTCCCGGAGGGCCTCCGTTCCGCCGGTGGAAGCGCCGATCGCGACAACCTTGTCGGTCGTGAAAACCAACGGATGTTTCCCGCCGGGCGGGAGGATGGCGTCTGCGGTCTGCCGCTTCTCCGCCGACAAAAAGGGGGCCGGCCGGAGACGCGCTTGGGCGGCCGCCCGGACCGTCTCGGCCAACACGCGGGCCGATTCGGAAAGAAAATCTTTGACGCCGAGCTTCGGCTTGGTGATGACCTCGACCGCCCCCTCTTCCATCGCCCGAAGCGCCGCGTCGGTCCCCTCCCCGGTCAGGCTGGAGCAGATCACGACCGGAATCGGATCCTCCGTCATGATCTTCCGAAGAAAGGTCAAGCCATCCATCCGCGGCATCTCCAAATCGAGGAGGATCACATCGGGCCGGGCCTGCCGCATCTTGGTGATGGCGATCAGCGGATCGGCGGCCGTCGCCACCTGAATGCCGCCCGCCCGAGAGAGGAGCGCGATCATCGTCTGCCGGACGACGGCCGAATCGTCGACCACCAGAACATTCAAGGGACGCCCGTTGCCGTTTACCGTCGTCATGATTTCTTGCTCCATTCCGCACTCTCCGAGCCGCCTTTCATATAGACCGTCGGGATGACGCTTCGAACGCGATCGCCCAGCCCGGTGAGGCTCTCCGCATGGCCGATGAAGAGGTGCCCGGCGGGAGAAAGAGACCGGAGCAACCGGTCGAGGACGCGCTTCTTTGATTCGGTGTCGAAATAAATAAGAACGTTCCGGCAGAAGATCAGATCAAACGGTCCCGAGAAGGGATAGCCGTCTTCGTTGAGATTCAGCCGATCGAATCGGACGACGGAGCGGATCTCCGGGCCGGCCTTGATCTTCCCCTCTTGGCTCCGGGTCCCTCTTAACATAAAAGGCTTCAGGTACTGGGGCGGGATTTCCTTCGTTTTTTCGATGGGCCAGATCGGATTGCGCGCCCGCTCCAGCATGCGGGTCGAGAGGTCGGTCGCGAAGATCTCCACGTTCCAGCCGGAGGTGGAGGGAAAATGAAACAGCAGGGTCATCGCCAAGGAGTAGGGCTCTTCCCCGCTGGAGCAGCCGGCGCTCCAGGCGCGGATCTTTCGAGGCCGCCGTCCCAGTTCGGCCTCTCGGGCCCACTCCGGGAAAAGCCGTCGTTCGAGAAACTCGAATTGCAGCGGCTCGCGGAAGAAGTGCGTCTCGTTGGTGCTGACGGCGTCGAGCAGGCGAACCCGCTCCGCTTCCCCCTGCTCGAGGACCCGATGGTAATAGGCATTGAAGGAATGCAGCCCGAGCTCCCGCATCCGGCGGCTGAGACGCCCCTCCAGCAAAGGCTTCTTGGCGCCGGAAAGATAAATGCCGGCTTCTTTGTAAATCAGCTCCTGAAAAAGAGAGAACTCCCGGTCGGTGATCGGCCGGATGCCGGTCTCCTCCGGGGCCGGGCTCTCTCCATTCTCCATTACCGCCCCTGCTCTCGATTTTGGGTGGAGACGTCCGCTCCGGGTCGCCGGTTCGGCTCCGTCGTCTCTTGAAGCGATGCGACGACCTGCAGTTCATCGGCGGACAAGACGCGGTCGGTGTCGAGAATTAAAACAAACTTTTTCCCGGCCTTTCCCATTCCTTTCAAAAAATCGGTGCGGATTTTTGTTCCGAACGCCGGCGGCGCCGTGATCTCCTCGGGGGGCAGCTCCATCACCTGGCTGACCGCGTCGGCCACGACCCCCATGACCGTCCGCTCCCCCCCCAAATCGACCCCGACAATCACAATACAGGTCCGCTTGCCGACCGGGCTCTCGGGCTGTCCGAACTTCACCGCCAGGTCGATGACCGGCACCACGCTCCCCCGCAGGTTAAGGACCCCCCGTATCCAGGGGGGGGTCATCGGAACCTTCGTGAGGGCGTCATACTCGATGATCTCCTTCACCTGCAGAATGCCGATCGCATACTCCTCTCCGGCCAGATGAAAGGTAAGGTACTGCATCTGATGGGTTGTCTCATTCACGTTTTGTCCTTCCTGCGCTGCGATCTGTTTAACGCGCCGTCCTCACCTCTTTCGGAACGCCGACAGGCACGCGTTGGCCGACCGCCGTTCGCTGGCTGATCATCGAACTGATCAATGCCAACCCCAGAACCAAAAAGGTCGAGACGCCGATCACCCAGCCGAGCCAGGCGCTGTCCATGGCCGCCGACGCGGCTTGGGAAGCGGTCGAGGTGGCGGTCGGCATGAAATTCGACGCCATCATCGCGGTATAATGCAATCCGATGATCGCGCCTCCCATGACGAACGCGCTGACCACCTTTTGGAGCATTCCGATTCCTCCCGTTTCGTTACGGAGATGGAAAGCAAGCCACAGCGCCACCACCGACACCACCACGGCGATTACGACCGAAAGAACGAAGAAAACCGGATCGTACGACACATTGGCATCGACCTGGATCGCCGCCATCCCGGAGTAGTGCATCGTCCCGATCCCCACTCCCATCAGGACCCCTCCCATCAATAACTGACCGACTCCCATCTGATCGCGACTCACGATAAAGAGGGCGATGGCGGAAGCGATGATCGCGGCGACCATTGAAAAGAACGTCACTCCCATGTGATAGGAAATCGGGACGGGAAGACTGAAGGCCAGCATGGCGATAAAATGCATCGACCAAATGCCGATCCCCATCGCGGTCGCCCCGCCCAACAGCCACGCGGTGCGCGATCCGCCCTGTGCCGCCGTGACGCGCCCGGCCAAACTCAGCGCGGTATACGACGCTACAACGGCGACAATGATTGAAAGAACAACCAGCAGCATATCGTAGTTGCTGGTCATGGCCATGTTCATCCCCTTATTTAACATTTCATTCCTCCTTGCTGGGTTGGATGATCGCTTTCATTTCCTAAAATCGCTTAAATTCATGGTCGGAATCGTCGTGCGCTCCCACCGGGGCGGCCCTGTTTCCTTCCTCGCCCCTCCTGTTTTCTTTGACTCCCGCGAGGGAGGCCGCCCGATCGTTTGCTTGCTGCGAAAGAAGTCCTTCCTTATCATGCAGCGGAGCATTCTCGGAGAGGGCGTCCTGCGCGGGTTGCTCGTTCTCCTCTTCCTTCCCGCCGAGCTGGAAGAAGGCCATCAAACGTTGAAGCTCGACCGCCTGGGAAGACATCTCCTCCGCCGTGCTGGAGAGCTCCTCCGCCGCGGCGGCGTTGCGTTGGGTCACCTGATCCACTTGCCCCATCGCCTTGTTGATCTGCATCACCCCGGAGGATTGCTCCCGCGAGGCCGCCGCCACCTCCTGCACCAATTCCGCCGTTTTTCGGATCAGGGGGACCAAGGCCGCAAGCATCTCGCCGGCACGCTCCGCCATCTTCACACTCGAACCGGCCACCTTCCCGATCTCCTCCGCCGCCGTCTGGCTTCGCTCCGCCAGCTTTCTCACCTCCGTCGCGACGACTGCAAACCCTCTTCCGTGCTCGCCGACCCGCGCCGCCTCGATGGCCGCATTCAACGCCAGCAGGTTCGTCTGATACGCAATCTCCTCGATGACGGAGACCTTCTCCGCAATCTCCCTCATCGCATCGACCGTCTCCACCACCGCCTTCCCGCTCTCTTCGGCCTCCTTCGCCCCTTTGACCGCCATCTGCTCCATCTGGCGCGAATTTTCCGCGTTCTGCGTGATCGAGGCGCTCATCTCTTCCAGACTGGAGGTCACCTCCTCCACGGAAGCGGCCTGCTCGCTCGTCCCCTTGGACACCCCTTGGGAAGACGACGAGATCTGTGCCGAGGCGACGGTCAGCGAATCGGCCTGTCCCCGCACCTGCGTGATGATCTGCCTGAATTTCGAAATCATGATATCCAACGCCAGCAAGAGCTGACCCACCTCATCTTTTGAGGTCACATCGATCCGGGCGGTCATCTCGCCCTGGGCCACTTGGTTGGCGACCTTCACCGCCTGACCCAGCGGACTCGTGAAGGAAAGAATGAGGGCCACCGACAATCCCGCCAGACACACCACACAGACGAAACTGACGATGGCAATGACCACCATCAACATCCGCTCCAGGTTGTCCGTCTGCTTGAAGGCCGCCGCGATGATCAATTCGTTCTGGCCGATCGCCGTCAAGAGCTTTTCCGTCACTTCATCGTGCTTTATCTTCACCGGCTCCCACGATGCGCCTTTTCCCTTCCCCTGCAGGGCGGTCTGTTTCGCCAAGGAATAATAATCCTGAAAGATCCCTTTCATCTGGTCGATCTCGGCGGCGGCGATCTCCCGATTCTCTCTTCCGCCCTCTAATTTCTGAATCAGACGCTCTTGAAACACCTCCGTGTTTTTTAACTCTTCGGCTTTCCCCGAGAGGACCGCCCGCTCAAACTCGAGATGGAGCGCGTCAAATTCTTTCTGCAAGTCCTGGCTTAACCGCAACGCAGGGTAGTAGCCGGTTTCAATTCGATGGAGAAGCGCTCTATTTTTACTCCCCATAAAGAGCGCCATCACGATAATGATCGCAAAGGCGACCCCCGCGAGGATGGGCAAAAGAACCACTTTCGATCTCACCGACATATCGTTAAACATCTCTCTCTCCTGAAAAGGGCTTCAACAAAGACCATTCCATTACCCGACTCTCTCCGGTTGCCGCCTCACCGCCTCATGTAGCAATCCCGTCACATCCAAGATCAACGCCACCCGCCCGTCCCCTAAAATCGTCGAGCCCGAGATTCCCGGGAGACCTTGAAAAAGTTTTCCCAATGATTTGATCACCGCCTGCATCTCCCCATGGAGAAAATCCACCACCAGGCCGGCCTCCTTTCCCGCCGATTTGACGACGACCACGCTTTCTCGTCTCGGAGCGCTCCCCCCCAAACGGAAAAGATGTCGAAGACGCAGATAAGGAAGCGGCCTTCCCCGTACCGAGATCACGCCGTCGCCGGTTGGATTTCCACTCTCCTCCTTCGGCAACTCGAGGCATTCGGCAATCACTTCAAGAGGGATAACGTAGGTTTCTTCTCCGACCCCGACCGCGAACCCCTCGATGATCGCCAGCGTCAGGGGAAGCCGGAAGGTCAGGGTGGTCCCTTTCCCCTCCCGGCTCTCGATCGAGATCGCCCCCCGCAAGGCGTCGATATTCCGTCGGACCACATCCATGCCGACCCCCCGTCCGGAAAGATCGGTCACCGCTTCCGCGGTGGAGAAACCGGGTTCAAAGACGAAACGGTAAACCTCCTCGTCCGACAATCCCTCCCCGCTTGAAATCATCCCCTTTGAGATCGCCTTCTCGACGATCCGCCGTCGATTGAATCCGGCGCCGTCGTCTTCGAGCTGGATGACGATACTTCCGGCGTCGTGGAGAGCGCGAAGGACAATCCGGCCGCACGGATCTTTTCCCGCCGCCTTTCTCTGGTCCGGCCGTTCGATTCCATGATCGAGCGCGTTCCGGATCAAGTGGAGTAGGGGATCTTTAAGATGCTCGATCACGGTGGTATCGACCTCCACCTCGCCCCCTTCAATGGCGAGGCGCGCGCTTTTTCCGTGAGCGCGGGCGATATCCCGGACCATCCGCAGATGCTGCCGGAAAACGGGGCCGACCGGCACCATCCGGATCTTCATCACCTGCTCTTGCAGATCGATGAAGAGGCGGTTCGCCTCCTGATGCGCCTCCAGGATTTCCTCTCTCTTTCCCCGCCACTCCAGCAGCTGCCCAAGGCGACCCTGCGCAATGGCGACCTCTCCGGCGAGGTTCAACAGTCGGTCCAACCGATCCAGGTCAATCCGAAGGCTCCTCGTCCGGTCGTTCCAAGAATGACGATCCTCCTCCCTCCTTCCGGTCGCTTCCTTCCGGCGATCCTGCGCCGGAAGATCGGTCGGTGTCTCATCCCCCCCCTTCGCCGCGGCCGATGGAAGCCGGCGGAAGAAATCGACGACGGCCGGCGAGACCGCGGCCGTCTCCCCCGTCTCTTCAGAAATGCTGCGACGGAGAAAATCGACCGCCTGCAGCAGCAAAGAAATCAGGCCTTCGTGGACGGAAAGGGTCCGGTTCCTCAACCGCTGCAGCAGATCCTCGACGACATGGGCCGAGTCGGCGGTCTGGGCAAAACCAAGGCTCCCGGAGTTTCCCTTCAGGGTATGGGCCATCCGGAAGATCATGTGAAGGAGCTCGTCATTCTCCGGCTCCGTTTCGAGCGCAAGCAGCATCTCCTCCATTTTGGAAAGGTGCTCTTCCGCCTCCGCCAGAAAAGTCTTCAAGACCATTTCCAGGGTAATCTCTTCTGGAGAAACCTCTTCCGACTCTTTGTCCATCGATCTCCTTCAATCCCTCTTAGAGCGACTTCACCCAGGCGACGCCGTCATCGGTCTGGAAAATTAATTTTCGGCCGTGCCGCCCCCCGACATCTTCTCCCGCCACCCGAATCCCCGCCTCCCCCAAGAGCGTTCGGGCAACCCGAACGTTTTTCATTCCGAGATGGTTCTCGCCTTCGTTAAAAGCGTCGATGACGCAGCCCCCGCCGAAAAGCTTGGCGACGAGCCGCTCCTGGGCGCATCCGAGGGTGAGAAGATTTTCGATCAGACACTGCACCGCCACGTTGCCGTAACGAAAAGAGGCGGACGAGCCCCCGGCCCAATAGGGAAGGAGATAGTGATTCATCCCGCCGATGCTCAACGCCGGATCCCAGAGACAGACCGACACGCACGACCCCAAAATCGTCGTCACCGCGGCCGGATCGGAGGAAACGTAACATTGACCGGGATGGAGATAGACGTTCAACCGGGACCCGCGATCCATGACGCTGGGCGGCCGACCGGCGCCTCCCCTCACACGCCCCCCTTCACTCCGGCGACCATCCGCGTATGAAGCCCGGCGCAATAAAGGGCCATGGCGGCGTGGGTCGCCAAAAGATCGAACATCTCCCGGTCGACCGCCTCCAAGCCGGCTTTATGCTGGAGCAACCTGAAAATGGCGATCACCCCGGTCACCCTTCCTTCGACCTTCAACGGAATGCAGGCGATCAAGGGGGTCTCCTCGGTGGAGGAAGGACCCTCTTTTCCCTCGGCCAGATAGATCTCTCCCCTCCGGATCGTCTCCCCGATTTTTCCCGAACCCGCCGGGATCCGCCCGTATCGCGCCGTGTCGATCCCCATCGACCCCGCCAGAGAGAGCGTCGCTTCTTCCGGATCCAGCTCGAAGATGCCGAATTCCTCGGAACCGATCAGATTGATAATGATCTCCTGAATGGAAGAGAGGATCTCCCGGCGATCGAGCGTCGCGTGCAGTCGGTAACTTGCCACGTAGAGGTTGGCCAGATTGGAATTGTGCGTCTCGACTTCCAGATATTTCTCCGAAAAGCTGTGGTTCTCCTCCCGAATCTGCGCCATCTGGCGCTTCAGCTCGTCTTCCTCCCTCCGACGCCGATCGAGCTCGGCCCGGACCGTCGATACGGCCCCTTCGAGATCCCGATTCTCCCGCTGGAGGCCGGCGACGAGGCTGCGCAGCCGCTCGTTTTCGGACAGTAAATCCTTCGCAAAGCGGCGGGTCTCCTCCTGCACCTTCCAGACGTAACCCTCTCCTCCCTTTTCCTCTTCCGACATCAGAACCTCCGTCGCTATTCGCCCAGATATGTCTTGACCTTGGACATCAACTCCACCCCGTTGATCGGCTTTGTCACATAGTCGGTGCATCCGCTCTGATATCCCTTCTCGACGTTGCCTTCTTCGCCCCGCGTCGTCACCAAGATAATCGGAGTTAATCGGGTCGTTTCGCTTTGCCGAAGCTGCACACAGGCTTCGAATCCGGTCATTCTCGGCATCATGACGTCCATCAGGATGAGGTCGGGCCGCTCCTTTTCCGCTTTCTCCACCGCTTCTTGGCCGTCTTTCGCCGTCACGAGGTCGTAGCCGCCCTTCGCCAAGATCATCTTCTCCATCATCAAAATGGTGCCTGCGTCATCGACCAACAGAATCTTTTTACGTCCCACGATATCCTCCTTCTTCCTCTGCGCCATCCCGCTTCCGATCAATCGTCGCTCGTGAAATCTACCACAACTTCCTATTCCGTCAAGGAATACCGTAGCAGTTCCCACTACTTGAATCGACTTGATCACTCTTCCGGTTTATGACACAATGATTGAAAATTTCGGAGAAAAAGGGGGAGGATTGAATCGGAAGATTGTTTTTCTATTATGGACTTTCTTGTTCTTCGGCGCGATCGGGAACCCGGGAGGGAGAGCGGACGCCGCTCCGGATCCGGTTCGCGAAAAGGTGATCGTCGCCTTCGGCGACAGCCTGACCGCCGGTCTCGGCGTGGCCGCCCATGAAGGGTACCCGGCCGTGCTGGAGCAGAAGATGAAAGCGGCCGGCTATTCGTATCGGGTCGTCAACTCCGGGGTCAGCGGGGAGACCACCGCCGGCGGACTTCGCCGCGTCGACTGGATTCTCCGCAGCCGTCCCGGGATCGTCATTCTGGAGCTCGGCGCCAACGACGGATTGCGCGGTCTCGATCTGAGTCAGACCGAAAAAAATCTCTCGGCCATTATCGAGCGCCTCCAAAACGAAGGGGTAAAAGTGATTTTGGCGGGGATGAAGATGCCGCCGAACTACGGCAGGGAGTATACGGAAGGATTCGAGAAGATCTTTCCAAAGCTGGCGGCGAAATACCGGCTGACGTTGATCCCGTTCTTTCTGGACGGGGTCGCCGCGCAATCGAACCTGAACCAAGCCGACGGCATCCACCCGACGGCGCAGGGCTATCGGATCATCGTCGATCGAATCTGGCCGATCATCGAACCCTTGCTGGAAAAGTAGAACCCGCCGGCAGGGACGGGTCGGGAATTAAAACGCTTTCGCGGCGAGGGGATGATTCTCCCCTTCTCGCTGCGAGGAGAGAAGCACCGTGATCTGGCCCCGCTTGCTCTCCGACTGCATTAACACCGGAATCCGTCTCTCGTCGTCGGTAAACCAGATAAAGACCCTCCCGCTGCTGGAGAGCGCTCCACCTTGAGGGAGAACCGTTTGAATCTTGATGGTGTCGAAGGCTCCGGCGGGGGTGTTGACCCGCTCCCTGAATAAGCTCCGGACCTCCAGTTTCCCATTCTTTTCGTTCTCGTGAATATCGATCGTGACCGCCTCGCCGACCTCCGGAAACGGCTGCGTCCGGAAAAAATAGAGGGAGCTCAAGGAGTCTTGAACCCGGGGAGGGATCTCGAAAATTTCCTCTTCGTTGTTCTTCCGTTGAACCGCGCGATGGCCGATCTGATCAAATGTGACGACCTTCTCTTCCGTCTTCCTCCGCCGCTCCTTTCGGATTTCAACCCGATGCGAATAGAGGTTTTTGACATCCATGTAGGATTCGACGCGATCATTGATCGGAATGAAGAGAGAGAAAAAGCGGCTCGACTTCACCTCGGAGACCAGGTGATAGACCTCTCTCCCCTGCAACATCGTTTTCTCCTCCACCTTCATCACCGCCTTTCCCACTTTGGCGTCGTTCAGCAGAACGTCATAGACGAACCGTTCTCCCGGAGCAAAGGGGACGGGAGAAGTATAAGAGAGGGGGGGGACGGCGCCGAATGCGGCGGGATGCATTCTCTCCGGCGCGAAAATGAAAAGAAAAATAAAAAAGAACGGGAGGGTGAGGCGTTTGATCATTTCTTTCTTCCCTCGTGATGAACGTTGATGATGTGGAGAGATCGACGAAGGAGCGGGGATCTCCTTTGGAGAGGGAATCCCGCTCTATTCGAGTGAAGAATAGCAGATCATGAGCTCATCGGCACCCGGCGGAGAGATTAGATTTGAAGGGAAAACACCTTAAAGGAGGAAAGATAAAGACCGAGACAATCAGCGGGACCGGTTCTTTAGTATCCCATCTCGGTTAAGAAGGAGTCATTCTTGCTCCACCCCCGCTTCACTTTGACCCACAGCTCCATGAAAATGCGGGTTCCGAGAAGGGCTTCCAGCTCTTCACGCGCTTCTTTGCCGATCTGCTTCAACATCTCCCCCTTCTGCCCGATGAGGATCCCCTTCTGGGAATCCCGCTCTACGAAAAGGGTGGCCTGGATCGTGATCAGGTTTTTCTCCTCGTCTTCTTTGAATGTGTCGATGTGAACGGCAACGGCATAAGGGATTTCTTCGTGGGTCTTCCGGAAGACCTTTTCGCGGATGATCTCCGCGGCCAGAAAGCGGACCGGCTGATCGGTGACCAGCTCTTCCGGGAAAAACGGCTCCCCTTCGGGAAGATAAGAAAGGGCCGTGGGGACCAGACGGTCGAGGTTCTCCCCTGTGAGCGCGGAGATCGGGAAGATTTCCGAGAATTGCGTCTTCTCATTGTAAAACGAGAGGAGGGGAATCAGCCGATCCCTTTTGACAAGATCGATCTTGTTGATGATCAATATCTTCGGCGTCTCGATCTGCTGCAGATGCTCGGCGATGAAGCGATCCCCCTCTCCCGGCTCGGCATCGGGCTCCACCATGAAAAAAATCAGATCGACCTCTTGAAGCGACCCGATCGCGGTTTGGACCATCCGTTGATTCAGCTTGTTCCGGGCCTTATGGATGCCGGGGGTGTCAAAGAAGACCATCTGCCCTTCGGGAAGGGATTTCACCCCCACGATTCGGTTGCGGGTCGTTTGCGGCTTGTCCGAGATGATCGAGACCTTTTGCCCCAAGAGATGGTTGAGGAGGGTCGACTTCCCGACGTTGGGTCGCCCGATAATCGCGATAAAACCGGAGCGGTAAGGCATCTTAAAAACACCGGGAGAAAGAAGACAGCGTCCGGAAATCAGAACGACTTCTTTTATTCTCTTTCCTGACTTCCGGCTTCTGTTTTCTGCAATCGAATTGACTAATCATAAAATTCATAAACCAGCTCTCCCTCCTTCGCCAGGCCAAGCCGGTCGCGGGCAATCTGCTCGATCATATCGGGATCGGTCTTCAACATCTCGATCCGCCGGGTGAGCTTTTCATTTTCTTCCTGTAATCCGTTATTCTCCATCCGGATCTGCGCATAGGTCTGCTTCATTTTAATGAATTTCAGCAGCCCCATCTCACCGAACAGGAGAGAGAGGAGGAGATAGGCGTTGACGACGAGGGCGATCGCGCAAAAGAGGCGCTTGAGATGAACCTGTCGCTGCTCGACCTCCCCTTTTGTCCGATTCCTCATAAGCGCGAGAACACGTGAGGCGGGAGGGGTAAGGCACAAGGGGTAAGAGCAAAGATGCTAATCTTTTCCTCCTTACGCCTCATGCCAGACGCCTCACGTCTTTTGCTTTTAAAGGTGGTAGTTTAACCGCAGCGTGAGGGAATTCTCGTTGACGATCCGAGCCTCGCTCGCGAAATAGTAATTCTCGTAGATTTGAAACTCGGCGCCGACGAAGAAGCCGATGAAGTCGGATGACCGGATCGTCGGTCCTCTTTCGAAATTCCCGTGCGCTTTTGAGAAAG
>SCUR01000438.1 GCA_004297235.1 Candidatus Manganitrophaceae bacterium
ATTGTATGGCACCCTGATATTCAGTAAAATGGTCTGTGGGAATTGCATAAGAATCCTCTTCCTTCCCAAGTTCCTGATATCGCGCGGTTGCTTGATGAATGTGGAAACCATAAAACTTCTCATTTTCAATCTTATTGGTATGTTCGTGGCTTTTCCCATTATATCTACGAAGCCGAAAAAGTTGATTAGAGTTAGGTAAAATATAAGCCAGTATAACTGAGAAATCTAAAGTATTAAAGTCGCTCTGACGGAGGATGATACGAAACTCATTCCCATCTGCTCCCTTAAGATTCAATTCCTGTTCTTTATGTCCTCTCCTCGGTTTTAAATGTATCTTTGTTTTGTAGTCCGATGGAAGAGGTTTTCTTTCGTGGAGAAGTCCCGTGATTATATCGTCAGGTAATATGATTGCCATTCTGCTCTTTTAGGCCTGCCGTGAAGAATGTATGAACAGGAGGTGCGGAAGGATCACCCCTTAATGACGTCTGTCATACTAAAAGAGAATGTTTGGAAAGTCAATTTGTAATAAAAGAAGTTAATGAAGTGTGTCTAGAAGTTTGAGTTTGATCGAAGTGAGTTTAGTAATATTAAGATGCTCACTCCCCTCCCGGCGCTTCGATGCCGAGGAACTTCATCTTGCGATAAAGGTAGGTTCGCTCGATCTGAAGGACCTCCGCCGTCTGGTTGACGTTCCAGTTGTTCTCTTGAAGCTTGGCGAGGATGTATTTTTTCTCGAAGGCGTTGCGCGCCTCTTTGAGCGACCCGGGGGCGCTCCCTTCGGCGGGAGGAAATGAGTTGTCCTCGGGAAGAAGGCCTTCGGTTACGAACTCGGGGAGATCCTGCGGGAGGATCACCGACGAGGGGACCATGATCATCAATCGCTCGACGATGTTTTTCAGCTCGCGGACATTGCCCGGCCAGTAATACCGCTTCAGCACGGCGATCGCTTCCGGGGAAAACCGCTTCGGCTTGACCCCCTGCTCCTGAGAGAGCTCTTTGGTGAAGTACTCCAGCAGCAGCGGAATGTCCTCGGCCCGCTCCCGCAGCGGGGGGACATGCAGCGGGATCACGTTCAGCCGATAGTAAAGATCTTCCCGGAAGGTCCCCTTCTTGATTTCGTCGGCGAGATTCTTGTTCGAGGCGGCGATCACGCGGACGTCGACCTTCACCCGCTCGCTCCCGCCGACCCGGTAAAATTCCTGTTCCTGCAAGACGCGAAGGACCTTCGATTGCGTCGCCAGCGCCATGTCGCCGATCTCATCCAGAAAGAGGGTTCCCCCGTCGGCCAGCTCGAACTGCCCTTTCTTCTGATGCTGCGCTCCGGTGAAAGCTCCCCGCTCATAGCCGAAGAGCTCGCTTTCGATCAGGTTCTCCGGAATGGCGGCGCAGTTGATCTCCAGAAACGGCAGCGTCCGGCGCGGACTCTGCGTGTGGATCGCGCGGGCGACGAGCTCTTTTCCGGTGCCGTTCTCCCCCGAGATCAAGACGCGGCTTTGAGCCGGCCCGGCCATGTTGATCTGCTCCCGCAGCCGAACGATCGCGGAGCTCGCTCCGACCATTTCAATCTTCTTCTCCACCAGCCGCTTGAGGGAGCGGTTTTCCTGCTGGAGCCGGGATTCGGTCAGCGCATGCTTCACCATCAGCACCACTTTTTGCAACGAAATCGGCTTCTCGATGTAGTCGTAGGCGCCGAGCTTGATCGCCTTGACGGCGGTTTCGATCGAGCCATGGCCCGACATCATGATCACGACCAGATCGGGGAAGAGAATCTTGAGCCGCTTGAGTGTTTCAATCCCGTCCGGTTCCGGCATCCAGATGTCGAGCAGAATCACCGCCGGCGGCTGCGCCTGCACTTGGCGAACCGCCGCTGTCCCGTTCTCGGCCGTGATCACGGCATACCCCTCGTCCATCAAGACCCCCGAGAGGGTCGACAGGATCGAAGGCTCATCGTCGACGATCAGAATTGTTTCAGACACGTTAAGATCCTAAGTGACGTGAGGCGTTAGGCGTGAAGCGTGAGGAGTAAGTTCGAAAGATTTTAAATTCTTTGCCTTGACCCCTCCCGCCTACCCCCTCCCGTTATTTATCTTTTCAAACAGGAATCTCCACCACAAAGGTCGTTCCCTTCGGTTGTCGCGGGACGGCGCGGATCTGGCCGTTGTGATCGGTGACGATCCGATGGACGATCGCCAGTCCCAGCCCGGTGCCGCTCTTCTTCCTGGAGAAGTAGGGGAGGAAGAGCTTGTCGAGATCTTCCGGCGAGATGCCCGATCCTTCATCGGCGACTTCAATGCGGACCTTCTGCTGCGCGCTGTCGTAGCTGCTGGTGATGCTCAAATTCCCCTGGCGGTTCATCGCTTCGACGGCGTTCTCGAAGAGGTTCACAAAGACCCGTTTGATCTGTTCGCGATCGAGGTTGAGCGGGGGGGCGGTCTCATCGAAGTGCGCGCCGATCCGGATGTCCTTGTGCGCCGACTGATAGAGGGCGATCACCTCTTTCAAGATCGGATCGATCCTCTGCGGCGTCGGCCGCGGCGCCGGCATCCGGGCGAAGTTGGAAAATTCGTCGACCAGGTTCTTGAGATCGTGAACCTCATTGATGACGATCCGCGTCGATTCATCGAATATCTTATCAAAATCATCCGAATGCTCAAAGTACTTTTTTCGAAGGCGCTCGGCGGAGAGCTGGATCGGCGTAAGCGGGTTTTTGATTTCGTGCGCGATTCGCTGGGCCACCTCCTGCCAGGTGGCGAGCTTCTGCGCCCGGATCAGCTCGGTCAGATCGTCGAAGACGATCACCCCCCCGAAAAACCGCTGGTCTTCCCCTTGCAGCAGGGAGACGGCGGTCCGGAGGGTCAACGACTTCTTTCGAACTTCAAGATTCAGCGGCTCCTCCATCGAAGTTTTCTTGAGCCGCTGGATCTTGGTGAGAAGGTCGGCCATCGGCGCCATCTTCCGGCTCGAGAAAAACGGGACGACCTCCTCCCCGATCGCTTCCGCCGCCCGAATATTGAGGATTCTCTCCGCCGAGGGGTTGAAGGTGGTGATGATCCCCTTCTCGTTCACGGAGATGACGCCGGCGGCGATGTTCTGGAGGATCCCCTCCGTATACGCCCGCCGGTTTTCGATCTCCCGATTCGATTCGGTGAGAGAGCGGTTGGCCTCTTTGACCTTCTCTTGGGTCTGCTTGAGATCGGCGGTCATCTTGTTGAAGGAATCGACCAAGACCCCCAGCTCATCGTTCGCCTGGGCGTCGATTTGAACTTCCAGGTTCCCTTGCGCCACCGCCTCGGTCCCTTCCGCGAGCTTCTGGAGCGGGATGGTAATGCCCCGCGCCAGGTAGAGGCCGAACCAGGTGGCCGAGAAGAGAATCAGGAGAAGAATGATGAAGAAGGAGAGGATATAGCTTCCCTTGATCGGATTCTTGAACGCCTTGAGCTGCTTGTAATCTTCCAGCGCCTTTTTGATCTCTTCCATCTTCCCGACCAGGGAAGGGGGAATGAGGGAGTCGACCACCAGCAGCGCGACCACCCGCTCGTTTGATTTGAGGGGAAGGATTCCGCGGATCAGATCTCCCCGGTGCGTCGATTGGATCGCGGTGATCGGCCGCGTGGCGCTCAATGCCCGTTGAAGCAGGTCGACCGGAGGAAAGGGAGAGTCGGCCACCTGGATATTGGAGGCTCCCTTGGCGCTGGAGGCGAAGCGCTGAAAGCCGGGGGTAAAAAGATGGATCGCCTCCACGCCGAACTCCTTCTGCTTGGCCTCCAGGGTCCGGGACAGCTCTTCATAAGGGCCTTCCAGCAGATTCCGCTCCTGGATGGCCCGCCCGGTCTGGACCGTCAGCAGGGTGACCTGCTCTTGGCTTCGCTGATAATAACTCTGCGCCACCTCCAGCGAGTGGCTGAGAGACTTTTCCACCTGAATCGAGAACCAGTTCTCGATGCTGCTCGTCAAAAGGCCGCTGGCGACCACAAACAGCAGGATCGACGGAATCATCGAGAGGCCGATAAAGGCGGCAACCAGCTTGCTCTTGAAGCTCGACCGCTTCGGCTGCTGCCGCCGCTCGAAATAAAGCTTGATCAGGTTGCGGGAGAGAAGAAGGATGAGGAGAATGGTCAGGGTGATGTTGACGTTGACCAGCGTCAGCACCAGGATATTGGTCGAGAAAAGAGCGGGCCCTTCGACCCCTCTGAAAAAGAGCAGGGTCAGGGAGACCGAAAGCGCCAAGAAGAGGGCGGTGATCAGAACGGGACGAAAGCCCCCCCTCGATTTCGGCGGCGGATTTTTTTCAGGATCGGATCGATTCATCGTTCAAGTCCGGCGCCCCTGGAAGACTACCCTCCCCTGTTGATCGAGAGTATATCGGAGTCGGCCCAGGGGGTGTCGATCTCCAAAAAGGGAATGAAGAAAAGAAAGTAATCGACGTAAAAGGGGAGCTTGGCCGCTTTCATCTGTGATTTAATGCTGACGTAGTAACGGTTGCGCGACTTGAGAAAACTGATCGGGGCGAGCTTCACATGGTCGATCTTGGAAACGATCCGCTTCATCGTCTCGATGTCGTCCACTGTGTTTTCCACCACCTGCTCGCCGTCCCTTTGGACGATGGTGTACTTTTTCTTGAGCGTATCATACTTCACCGTATAGCGGATCGTCTTGGCCAGCACCTCCTCGTCGAACCAGTTCTTCTGCTTTCGCTTCAAGAGAAGATAATAATAAAAATCTTTCGGAATGCCGTCCTGAATGTCGTTGACGATCTCTCGATTGAACCCGTCCACCAGCTCCGCGGTGACGACGATCTCCTGATTGACGATCTCGGGGGTGACCCTCCTCATTCGCTCGGGGCCCGCCGCGAAGGGGCGCTCGGGGGAGACAAGCAGGATCAGAATAAGGAGTAGGGCGGTCAGGGGTGTTCTTTTTATCATGCGGCTAACCGGATCCCAATTTTTTCTGCCACTCCGTTTGGAAGTCGGCGTAGGAAAAGAGGAGGATCTGCTCAAACGCTTTCGGAAACGGGGTGTCGTTTGCCAATTCCTCCAAAAGGAGTTTGATTCGAAAGAAGCCGTACCGGTCGATTAAATAGGCGGTCGCGGAGCGGCTCTCCGCGTACGCCTGCCGGGCGGTCGGTTCGTCGTATTTCATGAAAGAGCCGTGGAGCCCGTCCAGCGGGAGAAGGGGAAAGGCCAGGCGGTCTCGTTCGGCCTTTCCCCCCTCTTCAAAGTAGAGGGCCAAACCTTCGTTCAGCCAGGTCGGCGTCTTGCCGCGTGAGAGTTGGTGAACCAGCGCGTGGGTGAACTCGTGGTAGATCACTTTTTTCAACAAGGCTTCATTTTCGATCGGGCCCCCGATCGGAAGGTGGATTTTACCATCAAAGAGCGCCTTTGTCCAAGCCGGACTTTGGGTGACGTCGCGAAACTGCTGATCGGCGTAAAGGACGGCCAAGATCGTCCGCTCGGGATAATAGGAAAAGGTCCGTCCGATCTCCTGATAAGCCTCTTCGAGCAGGTGAATCACCGTGCGGGCGCGATCTTTTTCATCGCGTCCTTCAAAAAGGAGGCTGAAGTGGCGCGTCTCTTCCTGCTGGAAATGAGAGAACAGCTGGTGCTCGCGCTTCATTTTATCGAGCCGCATCGCGAGAGACGCATCCTGTGGATCGAGCCGGGAGGCCTTTTCCCAGGCGCCGATCGCTTTTTCAAAGTCGTTTCTCCGCTCGTAGATCTCGCCGAGCAGCTTGTGGGCGATCGCCTGCTCCGGATCGAGTGTGAGCCCGGTCTTCAGCGATTGCAGGGCGTCCGCGTCTTTGTCCTGGCGGTGAAACGCGAGGGCTTCCCCGAAATAGAAGGCGGCTTCTCCGTCGAAGCGCTCGATGGCGGCTTTGAAATGGGGCCCGGCTTGGCCGAAGGCGTTCTGCCGGATCGCTTCCCATCCGAGCTGGGCATGCGCCTGCGCGACGTTTTTACGAAGGGTGATCTCTCCCGGCCGAAGGGTGAGGGCTTGCGTGAAGAGATCGAGCGCCTCCGGGTAGCGTCCTTCGTTGAAGAAGGAAAGTCCTTTCTCATTGAGGGCCGCCCACAGGGGAGGCTGTGGATCGGTGGCGGAAGGGGGAAGGACAGGGTCGGGAAGGGGGGGCGGAGGGAGAGGATGAAGAGAGGGATCGGCCGAGGGAGAAGCGGAGCGGTCGGGACCGCCTCTTCCCTGAAGGGCGATCTCTTTTCGAGAGGGGATCATGAAATAATAGAAGAGAAGGAGGAGAGCGATTCCGAAAAGGAGCCGTCGGTCTTTCAAGAACAACTGTGCCGCCTCTCTGAAAAGAATTCAGAAGTCAGGATTCGGAATTCAGAGTAAGAGATTTGAAATGTTCTATCTTCTGAATCCCGACTCCTCCTTTCTGATTCTTTTTTAGTTAGAACGCATGTCCGAGGGTGAAATGGAGCGCCCAAGGGCTTTCGTCGGCCTCGCGGTTGAGCTTATATCCCCAGTCGAGCCGGAAAGGGCCCACAGGAGTATTATACCGTACGCCGACGCCGGTGGTGGACTTCAGGTCGGGGAAACGAATGTCCCGATAATCGAGCCAGACATTCCCATGGTCGAAGAAGAGGACCAGGCCGAACGATTGGGGGAGGGCGATCCGCAGCTCTTCGTTGAAGATGAGCATGGCGTTCCCGCCGGTGGGGTTGCCGTTGTTGATGGTGATCCCTTCGATTCCAAGCTTGTCCTGATCATACCCGCGGACGGTGCTGCGGCCCCCGACGAAGAAACGCTCCGGAAGCGGGATGACCTGGGTCTCGCCGAATCGCTGCGCCACCCCGACCCTTGCCGAAAAGGCGAAGACGAACCGGGAGGAGAGAGCTTGATACCAGCTGCTCTGGACCGTGGTCTTGACGAACTGCGCTTCCGAGCCGAGGATCTGCGCGGCGTCCCGGACGGTGATCCCGTTCAGAGAGCCCGACCGCGGATTGAAGGGATCGTCCCGCCGGTCGAGAATCAATGACGGGTTGATGCTTCCGATGGTGACCTGGCCGGTGTCTTCCGGGGTCAGCTGGGCCCCCGGGTCGACATCGGAGAGCCGGTTG
>SCUR01000439.1 GCA_004297235.1 Candidatus Manganitrophaceae bacterium
GGCCTCCATACGCATGGAAGAAGGTAAAGTAGCCGAGGAAGAGACAAAACCAGGCGGCCACAAAGGGAGCGATCACCGGCACCAACGACGCTTCCTGAGCGAAGGAGAATGTCTCTCCCATCGAGAGTCGAATGGCCAGAAAACCGACGATCATGATGATGAAATAGAGCAGTTGAAGGATAAAAGTATCGATCAGGAAAGCAACGGCGCGTCGAAGAAAACCGGCCGGTTGGACCGGGGGAACAGCGGGAAGCGGCGGATGTTCCTCCGCCACCGGCGGCACGGAAGGGGGCGCGGGGGCCTCGGCTCCACCCAGGGGATCAATGATCTCCATGTCCCCTCCCTTCAATCTCATACTGAACGACCGCCAACGCGGCCACGGCCGCGGTCTCGGCCCGCAGAATCCGCGGCCCGAGTGAAAGCGCCTGATATCCCATCGCACGGGCGGCATCCACCTCGGTCTTCTCCCATCCCCCCTCCGGCCCGATGAGAACGGCCCCCTGCGGCGGCGCAGAAGCAATCGCCTTTACGATTTCATGCCGGGGCGACTCAGAGGGGATCCCTTCCCAGAAAATCAGCTTCACGCCATAGCCGCTCGTTCTCGTGAGAAAGGCGAGAAGCTCGGCCGGCGGATCCAGAATCGGAAGGGTCCAGCGTCCCGATTGCTGGGCCGCCTCCAGGACGATTTTATTCCAGCGCTCCTGTTGGTGAGCCACCCGGTCCGCCTTCGGTCGGATGACCGCGCGCTCGGTGACCAGCGGGGTGATCCGCGCCGTCCCCAGCTCGGTGGCTTTCTGCAAAACCCACTCAAATTTTTCCCCCTTCAGCAAACCGATCCCGAGATGCAGGGCCGGCAGCGGAAAGGAGGGCGGGCTCTCTTCCTGCAACACCTCCAAGGTCAACTGCGCAGGCTGTGATTCGACCAGCCGGGCGGTATACCGCTTGGGCCGCTCATCCACCAGGAGGAGGGTCTCTCCTTTCTGCAAGCGGAGAACATCACGAAGGTGATGGGCCAGGCGATCCCGGAGGATAATCTTCCCCCGATCGACCTGCTTTGAATGGATGAAGTAGACCGGCATCAAAGAAGAGAGGAGCAGAAGTAAATTGCGGAATTCGGATTGCAGACAGGTGGCCGTTTCTTTTCCTGGGCCATTGCGGGGTTAAAAATAAAGCGGTGCTTGTTCTCCATTCCGAAATCCGCAATTCGCAATGTTACTCAAAGAGGTTCTTGACCTTTTCGAAGAGCTTACCCGAATCGGGCTCGATCGACTCTCCGCTGATTTTTGCGTATTCTTCCAAGAGCTCGCGCTGCTTGGCCGTCAATTTAGTAGGAATCTCCACCTTGATCCGAACCAGCTCATCGCCGATGCCGTACCCTCGGATATTCGCAAAGCCGAGCCCTTTCAGGCGGAAGATCTTTCCATCGTGGGTGCCGGGCGGAATTTTAACGGGGGTCGGTCCCTTCATGGTGGGGGCCTCCACCTTTCCGCCGAGGATCGCCTTCACAAAGCTGATGGGGACCTCGCAGAGAATGTGGTCGCCGTCTCTCGAAAATTCGGGATGCTCTTCCACCGTGATCACGACGTAGAGGTCCCCCGCCGGTCCGGCATTCAGCCCCGGCTCTCCCTCGCCGGTCACGCGCAGCCGGGAGCCGGTCTCCACCCCCGGAGGAATCTTCACGGAGATCGTTTTATCCCGTGCGGTATACCGCTCCCCTCGGCATTGAGGACAGACCTCGGAGACGATCCGTCCCTCGCCTCGACATTGGCTGCAAGTGCGGCTGACCGCAAACATCCCCTGCTGGAACCGAAGCTGTCCGGCGCCGCCGCAGGTCGGACAGACCTTGGTGGCCCCTCCCTTGGCGCCGGTCCCCTTGCAGGCGCTGCAGGCCTCGGGTCGGCGCAATTTGATCTTCGCCTCCTTCCCGAAATAAGCTTCGTCGAAGGTGATCGTCATGTTGTAGCGAAGATCGCTTCCCCGCTGCGCCCGCGTGCGGGCCCGTCCCCCGGCCGAAGCGCCGAAAAACTCTTCGAAGATGTCTCCGAAAATATCGGAGAAGCCCCCCTGATTGAAATCAAAACCGCCCGCTCCGCCACCGGCCGGCCCGGCATGGCCGAAGAGATCATAGCTCTTCCGCTTCTCGGAGTCGGCCAAGACGCTGTAAGCCTCATTGAGCTCCTTGAACTTGTCTTCGGCCGTTTTATCGCCCGGGTTTCGATCCGGATGGAACTTGAGCGCCATCTTGCGATAGGCTTTCTTAAGCTCCTCCTCGGAGGCATTTCGCTCGACACCGAGCACTTCGTAATAATCTCTTTTATTGGCCAACGGAACTCCCTAACATCGATGTGGCATCCGGTCATTAAGAACCAGCCGCCTGGTCGTTCTATTAAAACGAGCCGCAGGCGGCTGGAGGATGAATCGCTACTTTACTACTTTTTGTCCGTTTCTTCAAACTCGGCATCGACCACATTTTCGTCGCGCTTCGCCTGTTGTCCGCCGGCCCCGCCGTCGCCGGTCGGCCCGGCTTGGGGCCCGGCGCCCGTTGCGGCGCCGGCTCCGGTTTTCTTATACATCTCTTCGGCCAGCTTATGAGACGCCTTGGAGAGCTCGGAGATGGCGTTCCGGATCTCGTCGAGATTGTCCGACTCCATCGCCTTTCGGGTCTGGGCGATTTTGTCCTGGATCTGGGTCTTCTCCTCCGGAGAAATCCGATCGCCGAACTCGGTCAGCGATTTTTCGGTGGCGTAGATCAGACTGTCGGCCTCGTTTCGAACTTCGATCAGCTCTTTCTTCTTCTTGTCTTCCTCCGCGTGGGCCTGGGCGTCTTTGACGAGCTTGTCGATCTCCTCTTTGTTGAGACCGCTCGAAGCGGTGATCCGGATCGACTGCTCTTTTTGCGTCGCCATATCTTTTGCGGAGACATGGACGATGCCGTTCGCGTCGATGTCGAAGGTCACCTCGACCTGAGGAATGCCGCGCGGCGCGGGAGGAATGCCGATCAGATCAAATTGCCCGAGCAGCTTGTTGTCGGCCGCCATCTCCCGCTCTCCCTGGAAGACCCGGATCGTCACCGCGGTTTGATTATCGGACGCGGTCGAGAAGATCTGGCTTTTCTTCGTCGGGACGGTGGTGTTCCGATCGATGATCCGGGTGAAAACCCCGCCGAGCGTTTCAATCCCCAACGAGAGCGGCGTCACGTCGAGAAGAAGAACATCCTTCACCTCTCCTTTCAACACCGCTCCTTGAATGGCGGCTCCCACGGCGACCACCTCATCCGGATTGACCCCTTTGTGCGGCTCCTTGCCGAAGAACTGCTTCACCACCTGCTGGACCTTGGGCATCCGGGTCATCCCGCCGACCAGGACCACTTCATTGATTTCCTGCGCCGAGAGCCCGGCGTCGGCCAGCGCCTTACGGCACGGCTCGATCGTTCTTTGAACGAGCGGATCGACCAATTGTTCCAGTTTCGACCGGGTTAATTTAACGACCAAATGCTTCGGCCCGGTCGCGTCGGCCGTAATGAAAGGAAGGTTGATCTCGGTTTCCATCGCCGAGGAAAGCTCGATCTTCGCCTTCTCCGCCGCCTCTTTCAACCGCTGAAGGGCCATCCGGTCCTTCTTTAGGTCGATTCCGTTTTCTTTCCGGAACTCCTCGATCAGCCAATCCATGATCGTCAGGTCGAAATCGTCTCCCCCGAGATAGGTGTCTCCGTTCGTCGATTTGACCTCAAAAACCCCGTCTCCGATCTCCAGAACGGAGACATCGAACGTTCCTCCGCCCAAATCGTAGACGGAGATCCGCTCATCTTTTTTCTTATCCAACCCATACGCGAGCGAGGCCGCCGTCGGCTCGTTGATGATCCGAAGGACATTCAAACCTGCGATCTGGCCGGCATCCTTGGTCGACTGCCGCTGGCTGTCGTCGAAGTAGGCCGGAACGGTGATCACCGCCTCGGTCACCTTCTCCCCCAGAAAAGCCTCCGCGTCCGCCCGCAATTTCTGCAAGATCATCGCCGAGATCTCGGGAGGGCTGTAGACCTTCCCTTGAATTTCGACGTGCGCGTCCCCGTTGGGGGCTTTGACGATCTTGTAGGGAAGGCGCTTCATCGCCTCTCTGACTTCCGGCGAATCATATTTTCGCCCCATCAATCTCTTAATCGAGTAGATGGTGTTGGTGGGGTTGGTCACCGCCTGTCTTCGGGCGAGTTGTCCCACCAGTCGTTCTCCCTTATCGGTAATGGCGACGACAGAGGGGGTGGTCCGGCTTCCCTCTGCATTCGGGATCACCTCCGGCTCCCCGCCGGTCACGACCGACATGCAGGAGAACGTCGTCCCCAAATCAATTCCAATTACTTTTGCCATTGTCTCCTCCTTTAGAAATTCGCATGAATTCGCGATGCACGCCCCTGCAGTCTTAACGACGAGAAAAACACCACCCACACCTCGGCCAGACGTGCCACTCTCATAATTCGCTTTCCACCAGGCTTAAGAAGGATGATCCCTCAGCCCTGCTGTCTTTCGCCCCCCGCCTCTCTGCCGTCGCCCGACGGAGGAGCCTTCTTCTTAGCGATCGTTACCAAAGAAGGACGGAGAACACGCTCATTAAGATGATAGCCTTTTTGAGTCTCCCCGACCACCTGATTCTCTTTTGCATCGGAATCCTCATCCACCTCCACCTGTCCGATCGACTGATGGAGAGAAGGATCAAACGCCTGATGGAGGCTCTCGATCGGGGTGACGCCATATTTTGCCAAGGCGGAGAGCAGTTGCTTATGAATCAGTTCGACCCCCTCCATCATCCGATCAAAATCCCGCGTTTCCCTGGAATGGGAAAGCGCCCGCTCCAAATTATCGACCACCGGGAGAAGCTCCCTGATCAACTTTTCGTTGGCATATTTCAGCGCTTCAGACTGATCTCTTTGCGTCCGCTTCTTGTAATTATCAAAATCGGCCAGGACTCGCAGGTAGCGGTCTTGATTCTCCCGAGCTTCTTGCTCTTTCTTTTCATAACCGGCACGAAGCGTCTCAACGACCTTTTCGGGCGAGTCTGTGGAAGTCTCTTTCGATTCGTCAGATTGTTCTTTTTGCTCTGTCGGCTTACCTTCCTGCTGGTTCAAGAGAACACCTCACTTCAAACTGCCCTCCGCTGAAACAGGACGGGAGGGACATTTACATTTAGTTTTCTCCCAAAGGAGACCCTTCTTCCCTGGAAGATTCTTCTAATAGTCGGCTGACCTTCTTGGCCGTCGAGTCGACCAGCGGAATAATTTTAGAGTACTCCATACGGGTCGGACCGAGGATCCCGAGGGTTCCCAATATCTGGTCTCCCCTTTTGTAATGGGACACCACCAAGCTGCAATGGTGATCCCCAAGAAAAGAATTCTCGGAGCCGATGTAAACCTGGACCCCTTCCGTCCCGATATATTTATCGAGGAGCTGAACGATCGCCCTCTTTTCTTCAAACGCGCTGAGCAACCCTTTCATCACCCGGAAATCGGCAAAATCGGGAAGATCGATCATGTGGGAGGCCCCATCCATGTAGAGCTCCGCATCGCCTCCCCCGGCCCCTCCTTCGATGAAGGTGCGCCGCGTCAGCTCGAGCGCTTCTTCAAGAAGGTGATCGTAGAGGTCCTTCATTTTTTGAATCTGCCTCAATAATTTCTGGCGGATCTCCTGAAGCGTCAGTCCCGAATAGAGACTATTGAGGGTGTCGGAAATTTTGTTTAGATCTTTCTGAGAAAGATCTTCCGGAACTTCAAAAAATTTATTCTGAATGAAACCGTCTTGAGAAATGCAGACCGCCATCACCGAATTTTTCCGGAGCCGGACGAATTCAACCTGTTTGATCCGGGTGGAAGAGAACTTGGGGGCCGTGACGATGGCGAGATATTGAGAGGCGTCGGAGAGAAGTCTCGACGTGTCCTGCAAGAGCGCTTGGATCGTCTCCCGTTGGATCAATTGGTCGGCCTGAGCGAGGATATCTTCTTGATCCTTCCGCAATTCCGCCTCTTGAAGGAGGTTGTCGACATAGAACCGATATCCCTTCTCCGTCGGAATCCGACCGGCCGACGTGTGCGGCTGAATCAAAAATCCCTGCGCTTCCAGATCGGCCATGATATTTCGAACGGTCGCGGGGCTGACTCCCATATCAAAACTGCGCGTGATGCTCTGTGAGCCGACCGGAATCGCCGTCTTGATATAAGAGAGAACAATCGCCTTTAAAACATATTTGCTGCGATCGTCTAGAAGCATCTTGCTCCTTCAAAGTCTATGATAAGTATTATAATTTCTATCTTAGCACTCCCCTAAATAGAGTGCTAGTACCCTACCAAATCCACCCCACCCTGTCAAGCAATTTCGCCTGTTTTCATTGATAAAACAGGCGCTATACTCAACCCGATGAGCGGGAGGAACTTTCAATTCCACGGGGGGAAAAATAGAAGACGACTCAGTTCAAATCGTAAATAATCATGAGTCCTTCCAACGTCAAGGTAGGTCTTATTTTCAGGATCGCGTTGCACTCCGGCGCAATCAGGCTCGAAAGTCCCCCGGTGGCGACCACCAGCGCCTCCGTTCCGATTTCCTGATGAATGCGGTGGACGATCTCGTTGACCAGGCCGACATATCCGAAGATCATCCCCGATTGCATGCTGCTGACGGTGTCTCTTCCGATGATACGCTTCGGCTTGATCAACTCGACTCGGGGAAGCTTTGCCGCGCGGGAGAAGAGGGCGTCGGCTGAAATAACCAAGCCGGGAGCGATGGCCCCTCCTAAGTAATCGCCCGATTCCGAGACGACACAAAAGGTGGTCGCCGTCCCAAAATCGACGATAACGACGGGTCCGCCGTAGAGCTGGTAAGCGGCCGCGGCGTTCACAATCCGGTCGGCGCCGATCTCCTTCGGCTGGTCATATTGGATTCGCAGACCGGTTTTCAACGAGTGGGTGACCACCATCGTCTCCAGCGAGAAGTACTTTCGGGTCATCTCCTGGAAAACCGGGGTCAGGGGAGGGACGACGCTGGAGAGAATGGCCCCCTTGACCCGCGGAACAGAAATCTTTTGGGCCTGAAGGAGATCAATGAGGAGAATCCCATACTCATCGGCCGTCTTATGGAGGTGGGTGGCCACCCTCCATTCGCCGATCAATTTTTTCCCGTCGAAAATGCCGAACACCACATTGGTATTTCCGACGTCGATCACCAACAGCATCGATTTTTTGCGTTCCGGTCTCGTCATCTCGGCTCGGCCTTAAGCAGGCGCGCTTCGTCCCTGGGAGAAAGGATCTTTCACTTCCCGAAGATGGGTCACATCTCCCACCAGGATCCGTCGCTGGTTTCCATCCCCCATCCGGATCAGCAACGCCCCATCTTCCTGAAGATCCTCCGCCCAGCCCTCGAACTCCTGACGCGCGGTCTGGACCCGAACACGCTGTCCCAATGTCTGACAGCGCTGCCGGACGGCCTGAATCAAAAGCTCTTTCCGATCTCCCACCAGCGGGTACTGCTCCGCCAAGGCAGTGAAGATCTCAATCAGGAGGTCGGTTCGATCCACCGGCCGGCCCAGGGCGATCTGGAGCGAGGTCGCCGTCTTCTGAAGCTCCGGCGGGAAATCGGCCAGGCCGATGTTGACGTTCACGCCGACACCGACCACCAAGGGAGGGGTCTGCTCCCCCCGCACTTCGGATTCCAACAAAATACCGGCCAGCTTCTTATCGCCCAATACGATATCGTTCGGCCACTTGATCTGCACGTCCAATCCGGTCACCCGATGGATCGCCTCGATCAGAGCGACCGAGGTCGCCAAAGAGAAGAGGGGAAAATCGCGCACCGGCTGGTACGGACGGAGCAGCAGAGAGAGGTAAAGATTCATCCCTTCCGGCGAAAACCACTCCCGACCGAGACGCCCCTTTCCCTTCTCCTGGCCTTCGGCCACAACCACGACCCCTTCCGGCAGGCCTTGGGAGGCCATTTCAAGGGCGATCCGGTTGGTCGAATCGACCCGATCGAACAGCAGGACCTCCCGAACCCACTCGCGGACCTTGGTGTGACTGCGGCAATGCTTCTCGATTTTATCCAGATCCAGCGGCACGAGTGCTCCTATCTACTTTCAAAACGATTAGAAAAACCGCCGAGCGATCCGCTCAAGGCTTTTAAAGCTTTAAGCGGACGGCAGACCGCCGACGGCGGACCGCCCTTTTTTAATTTCCAAACTGATATCGACCGCCGGCGCCGAGTGGGTTAACGCCCCCACCGAGATCATATCGACGCCGCACCCGGCGATCGACGCCACATTGTCGAGGCGAACGCCGCCGGACACCTCGATCTTTACACCGGGGGCGCTCTTCCGGATCAGTTCAACCGCTTCTTTTATTTGAGGGAGGGACATGTTATCGAGAAGGATGATCTCGGCTCCCCCCTGAATGGCTTCCTGCACTTCCGAGAGAGCCGTCGCCTCGACCTCTATTTTGAAGGGATGGGAGAGCGACGCGCGCGCCTCCTTCAAGGCATTCGCAACCCCCCCCGCCAGGGCGATGTGGTTGTCTTTGATCAGAACCAAATCTCCCAGGTGGAAACGGTGGTTCCAGCCGCCGCCGAGCCGAACCGCCTCTTTTTCGAGCATTCGGAGTCCCGGGGTGGTCTTCCGCGTATCGACGATCCGCGCTCCCGAGCCGGCGACCTGATCGACAAACCGGCGGGTCAGGGTGGCGACGCCCGAGAGACGCTGCAGAAAATTCAGCGCGGTCCGCTCCCCCTTGAGAAGAAGCCGGCCGTCGCCGCAGACCGATCCGATTGAATCGCCCGGTTTGGCCTTCTGCCCGGCAGCGAGGTGGGCCTCGATCCGAATCGTCGGATCGAGGAGTTCGAAGACCGTCTGAAAAACATCGAGCCCGGCGACGACAAGATCTCCTTTGGCGAGGATTTCGCCGACCGCCGGAATCGGACGGTGAAAGAGCGCTTCAGTCGTTCGATCGCCGTAAGAAAGATCTTCGGCCAGGGAACGCTCGACCAGTTCTTTTAAAAGAAACGGCTCCATTATTCCGACCCTGAGATCATTTCGCGGAACCGGCGGAGATCCTCATTTAACTTCGCTCTCTTTGCTTGCAAATCCGCCCGCTGCGTTTCCAGCTTGGCGATGACCTCTTTTGGCGCTTTGGTCATGATGTTCTGGTCCTGAAATTTTCGTTCCACAGGCTCGAGCTCTTTATCGAGCTTAGCCATTGCCTTTTCCAGACGATCGATCTCCTTCCGCAGGCGGGCTTCATCGACTGGAATGTAAACCTTCGCCATCTCCGTCAACACCGTGGCCGCCTGCTTCGGCAAGGGCATGTCGATCCCAACGGTCGGCTCGGAAAGACGGGCCAACCGTTGGATATAGGGGAGATGATTTCGGAAGAGATCACGCGCCCGTTCATTGTTCGCGCTAATCGTAACCGCCAGTTCCTCTGACGGAGGAATGTTCATCTCTCCGCGAAGATTCCGAATCCTCACGACCGTCTCGATGACGATCTCTTGGACAATCTCCTCGATCACCGGATTCACCTTCGTCGGATCAGACGTTGGG
>SCUR01000440.1 GCA_004297235.1 Candidatus Manganitrophaceae bacterium
GAAAAATCGATTCAGGACCTCGCCGCGATGATCAACCGGAGCGAAGAGTACATTCGCCGGCGGATGAAGCTGCTTCATCTGATTCCGGAGGCGCGGGAGAAGGTCAGGACCGGCGCGATCGGCCTCTCCGTAGCAGAGTTGTTATCGTGTCTTCCCGACGACCGGCAAAAAACGATGCTGGCCACGGTGGAGGAGCAGCGCCTCAACGCGGTACAACTCTCCAATCTGCTGAACCATCAGAACGATCGGCGGCTCGTCAATGCCGTCTTCGACACCCAGGACTGCCGTAACTGCCCCCATAACAGCGCGGGTCAGCCGGATCTCTTTGCTAGGGAGGCCTCGGGTCTTGGGAAGTGCCTCTACGATCCGTGCTGGAGCAGGAAAGAGCTGGAGAAGGCGAAATCTCTGGCGAAACAGATCGAAGAGATGGGGCCCCGGGCGGTCATCGCCGGGAAGGTCAAGATCGGCATCGACGATCTTCCCCCGGAGATCGATCAAACCCAGGCCGTCATGCACAATAAGGGGGAGCTGGGCGAGGAGAATCTGCGGGATTGCCAGAGTTGTAAGTTTCTGGTCGTCTTCATCTCGACGGAAGGCTACCCGCTGCGGCAGAATATCTGCACGAACCGCCCCTGCTACGAGGAGCGCGCGGCGCGATTCCGGGGAGGGAATGGGGAAAAGAAGTCCGGATCTACAAAGGGGGGAGCCAAGGCCGAAAAAGATCCCGGTTTAAAGAATGTATCCACAGCCAGTCCGGTTCCCAAAAAGATGACCCCCGCAAACGCTCCCCAGCGGGTGAAGGATTTCAAAAGAAATCGATATCAGGAATATCTGGCCGCTCACCTCTTAGAAACCCCGGAGAATCGATTGCGGCTGATCCTCCTTGCCATGAAAGACATCTCCTGGGGGAGGAGTTGGACGGCAGATTCAACCCTGAAAGAACTCAACCTGGCCTGCGACGGTTTTGAAAGCAATCCGCCGAACTCTATTCCAAGATGAAAGCCTTGAACGCGGAGCAGCTGATGACCGCGGCGGGGAGAATGGCACTGAAGGCGCTCGATAAGTTCTCTCTCCCTTTAATCGAGGAGATGGTCTTCACCGATCTTGCGGCCACCCCGGAAGTCCTCTTTAAGATCGATCGGACCTACCTGGAGCTGCTCACCAAAGCGGAGATCGAGGCCACCGCGAAGGAGGTCGGCATGACCATGTTCCTTCAGAACAAAGGGGGGTCGGTATCGAAGTTATCCACCCGGCCGAAGAAGGAATTCATCGATGCGCTCCTCGCCTGCGGATTTACGGCCCAAATCATGCCGGCCTGGCTTACGCGGGAGACCGCTTTTCAAAACGGATAAATCAATTCTGTAAAGAACATACCAGACCAACACAATAAGGAGGTTCACCATGTTTGATTTTACAAAGATCTCAAATCTCATACCGCCCCAGGGGAAAGTGACTTTTACCATTACCACGGGGGAGCGCGGGAAACTGGTCGTGCTCTTCCATCCGATGTATCCGGAGGTGAATCCGCTTTCCGGGAAGGAAAAGGAGTTGTATGAGCAGGCGCGGGTACCGCTGGTTTTTAAGGCGACCCCGGAGGAGCTCAACGAAGGGTTTATGTCGCTGATCGAGCAGAACTACGAAGAGGAAGGGAGGCTGCATCGCGCCTTTTCGGTCAAACGGGAAGCGGTCAGTAAGGCGATCTCAGGGGCCGATAAAGGGAAGACCGAAAAGAAAGAATCAAGCGAAGAAAAGAAGCCCTCTGAATTGGATACGCCTCAGCCGGACACGTCTCAAAAGGTCGACTCGTCGAAGGAGAAAATTGGGACCCCCGCCGGGGTTGAAAAGGAGCCTTCCGCGTTTGATTTGTTTGGTTAAGCGCTCCACATATAAACACATCTGATAATGGAGGATTTATGGATATACAAAAAGTAGAACGCGTTTTTGAATACGGTTCATTAAAACTGGCCGATCCCGATCCGGTCATGTCGCCCGATCGGGTCAAGGAGTTTTACGCTACGGTCTATCCCGAGCTGACCCAGGCGGTTATGGGGGAGCCGGAGCGCCGGGGAGCGACCCAGGTCTACAAGTTCACCCGGGCCGTCGGAACCAAGGGGGGCGAGCAATCGCCCCCCCATCTTCACATGCAGTGTCCCATCCTGCTCACCGTCGAGCAACTGGCTAAAATGTCGGAAGAAGGTCTTGAAGAAGAGAAAGGAGCGCGATGTCCACACGACTTACTCACCCGGTTTCTAGGAGCGATACAACGGAATACAGAACCAACAGCCCAGGTACAGGAGCGGCCACCAGACGAAAGCCCGCTTCCCGGTCGATTCCTCCCCCTGCTGCCGTAATTCCCCTCCCGAAGCTCGATCAGTCACTCGCAACGCTCGTTTACGCAAGTACCGGCCTTCCCAACAGCCTGCTCGCCCGCGCGGGCTTATGGATCTCTCGCGCCCTGAGCAAGACCCGATGTGGCAAGCCCGGTCCCTGGGGAGAGCAGACGCGGACGGATCGGATCCAGGTGGAACTTGCAGGTTGGATCAAAGGAATGTTCGACGAGATCTGCTCAGCGAGTTTCGGCAACTGCGGGCATGAGATCGGGATAGGAAAATCAGCAAGCTCCGGATCATTGCACTTTGGGATGATGATCGACCATCCGATCGACTGCAACGCGATCTTCTGCGATGTTCTTCCTCAGATCGGGAAAGCCGATCCGCGCTTGGAGGCGGTGGTGGTGGCCGCTTTGCAGACGCTGACATGGGTGAAGCCGTATTATACATACGATGATCAAATCGAACGCTGCCTGGATCTCTATGAGCAAGACCGTTATGAGGTGGAAAAGGGGAGCGAGAATGAAAAATATTTCCAGGAGAGACTCCAGTGGCTCCAAAATGGGATCCCTCAAGAGTACCGTTTTCTTTTCCGAGGGAAAGACAAGCCGGTCTTTCCGGAGCTTCCACCCCCTCCCCCGGAAGACTCCTGGTTATACGGATGGCGCCTCTGGACGGAGGAGGTCTGCGAGATCAGCGCGAGGTGGACCCGGCCCATCCGGGAGGCTCCCGCAGGGGACTATTATGATGATAATTTTCACCCCGAGTTACTGACACCGCTCCTCTGGTCCACCTCCGATCCCTTGGTCGAAGCATTCGATCAGGAGGCGCAGGGGTATTTTGAGAATTCTCTTGGCTCGAAATCGGTCTTTCCGTTCAAGAGCGCTCAGCAGGTTTCCGAGGTCCTCACGGACCTTAAACACCTGGGCGAGTGCTATCGATTGCATTTAAAGGCATGTTCTTTGGCGAGGCCTTCGATCGCCCAGGGAAATGGGTGGTCACCAGAGGAGAATGAAAATGGTACAGACACTGAATCTTAACGCAGCACTGCTCTATTACACCGGACGGGATTCCCTGCCTTCCGAGGCGATCCATTACTGGCAGATCCATCCGATCGAGATATCTGAAAATGGGATTCCGCTGCTGAAAGAGGGGCGTCCCGTTGAAATGAAAGATCTCGAATCGCTCTGCAGGGCGACCGCGCCGGATCTCATCCGAAATATCGGCTGGATCGATCCCATGCTGCTGGCCTACGGCGTGGGATCGGAAGGCCCTCTGGTTTTCTTCCGGCCGCAGGTTCGGCGGCCCATCTATTTCGGACGGCAGATTTCGCTGAAGTCCGGCGTGGTTTTATGGCCGTCGCTGGTCCTGGTCGCGTTCTCCCGGCGACTCTATGTCTTCGTGACGGAGACCCCCCTGCGTCCCGCCCTTTCCACTTCGCTACTGATGCCTCCCTTTCTTAATGTGAATGCCAATCATGAAGTGTGTCTTGGTTCAAGCCGCATACCGGGAGGGTGCAGGCCGCAGGAGATGGAGGCATGGACCGAGGCATTTTACACAAGCGCCTTCACCCATACGAATGCGCCGGATAACCACTTCCTGAAGAAAGGAACGATCGTGCAACTCTGGGAAGCGCAGCTTTCGGGTAAACGAAAACGCTTTCCATATCATTTTCTAAACCCGGCCGGGATCAATCTCCGGCAGCTTCTACGAAGGATCGGATTGGATGAATGCAAAAGATGAAATTCTTCAAACGCGTCTCCCCACGATGATGGTTCCGGTGTTTGAGCCGTTACCAGCCTTGAAAGCGGGGGAGACGCGGCTGGCGATGGCCGAAGATGGCTTATGGATTGAGATGGATGCGGGCTGGGGGCACTTTTGTCGGCCGCTCTGGAAGAGCCGACGAAAATTACCGTATGGGCAGGTTGAAGCATCGTCACAACTTCGCTGCGGTCGCATTCCACTGAAGTTGATCGAGCGATTTGCCGAACAGGCCAACGAATGGGCCGATTCTGGATGTGAGACCGCGGCCTGGATCACCTGGGGTGCAGACTGCGGCTGGGACTATCTTGTGTT
>SCUR01000441.1 GCA_004297235.1 Candidatus Manganitrophaceae bacterium
ACGCTGGCCGAGATCGCCCCGGCCGATCAGAGCGATCTTGATGAAGCTTACCAATCGGCGGCGAAAGCCCAGCCGGCGTGGGCCGGCGCCCTCCCCGGAGAGCGGGCCGCGGTGATGCGCCGCGCCGCCGCCGTCATGGAAGCGCGCCAAGAGGAGATCATCAGCTGGCTGATCCGGGAGGCCGGCAGCACGCGAATCAAAGCGCGACTGGAGTGGGAAGCGGTGCACGCCGTGATGCTGGAGGCGGCGACCTTGGTTTACCGCGTCGAGAGCCGCATCCTTCCGAGCGATATACCGAGCAAGGAGTGCCGGGCCTACCGCAAACCGGTCGGTGTGGTGGGGGTGATCAGCCCCTGGAATTGGCCGCTGCAGTTGAGCGCGAGATCGGTCTGCCCGGCGCTGGCGGTCGGCAACGCCGTCGTCGTCAAACCGGCGAGCGACACACCGATCACCGGCGGATTGCTCTTGGCGAAAATTTTCGAAGAGGCCGGCCTGCCGCCGGGGGTGCTCAGCGTCCTCATCGGCCCCGGGAGCGTGATCGGGGATGCCTTCGTCGCCCATCCGATCCCGCGGGTCATCTCCTTCACCGGCTCGACCCCGGTCGGCCGCCACATCGCCCGATTGGCCGCCGAGGCGAAGATCATCAAGCGGGTCGAGCTCGAATTAGGAGGCAACGGCCCTTTCGTCGTGCTGGATGATGCCGACCTCAACCATGTGATCGACGCCGCCGTCTTCGGCAAGTTCCTCCACCAAGGGCAGATCTGCATGATCGCCAATCGCTTCATCGTCGACGAGCGTCTTTATGACGAATTCGTGGAGCAATTCACCGACCGGGTGCGGCATCTGAAGGTCGGAAACCCGGACGCGCCCGATACCATGATCGGTCCGATCATCAATCAAAAGCAGCTCGATGGATTGATGGAGAAAATTCGTGAGGCCCGCGCCTCGACCGCGCGGCAGATGCTCGGCGGCGAGCCCGATGGGTTGACCTTGCCGCCGCACGTCTTCTCCGAAGTCACCAACGAGCAGCGGCTCGCCCGCGAGGAAATCTTCGGGCCGATCGCTCCGATCATCCGTGCCCGCGGCGAGGAGGAAGCGCTCCGGATCGCGAACGACACGGAATACGGCCTCTCGAGCGCCGTCTTCACGGGCGATCTTCATCGCGGCGTTCAATTTGCGCAGCGGATCGAGGCCGGCATGGCGCATGTAAACGATCAACCGGTCAACGACATGCCGTACAATCCGTTCGGCGGGGAGAAGAACTCCGGCATCGGCCGATTCAACGGCGACTGGGCGATCCGCGCCTTCACCACCGATCACTGGATCACCCTCCAGCACGCGCCGCGCCGGTATCCACTGAATGCAAATGAGATCGGCGGACCCTGGGCGGGAGGATGAGCAGAGGTTGGGATGCTCTGCAAGAGGTTCCAACCGACAACAATATGATTTTTAATCTTGGAGGAAATGATGAAACCCAAAATCGGAATTATCGGAGACGGCAACGTCGGAAGCGCGCTGAAGCGGGGGCTGGAGCGGGCGAAGTATGAAGTGAAGAACGTCGGGCATGATCCGAAAGGGGTCGAGGAGACCGCCGCTTGGGGAGAGGTGATCATCCTGGCGGTCCCGTTCGCGGCGCTGGACGACACCCTGCGCGAAATGGGAAAAGCGGCGGAGGGGAAGACGCTGATCGATGTGACCAATGCCCTCGCCCCCGACTATTCGCTCGCCCTTGGCTGCAGCACGAGCGGCGCCGAGGAGCTTCAGAAAAAAGCCCCTTCGGCGAAGGTCATCAAAGCATTCAACACCGCTTTCGCCGCCCACATGGAAACCGGACGGGTAAAGAACGCGGCGATCACCCTCTTTGTCGCGGGGGATGATGAGGAGGCGAAGGCGATGGTCCTTCAGATGGGTCGTAACCTCGGTTTCGATCCGGTCGACGCCGGTCCCCTCCAGAACGCCCGCTGGCTGGAAACCCTCGGCTACTTTCACATCCAGCTCGGCTATGCGCTGAAGATGGGGACCGAGGTCGAGTTCAAGCTGATTCGTGAAGCGGCTTGATCGCCCTAACCGGTCGAGCCCTTCAAGTCGAGACGATAGCCTTTGACCGTCACGTCCGGCGGGATATGGAAGTCGAGCTCGGGGGCCCGGACGAACCCGATTCGCTCGTACATGCGCATCGCCCCCTGCATGATATCGCTCGTGTGCAGCGTCAGCGCCGCCGCCCCCGACCGGCCCGCGCGCCGGATGCACTCCTGCATCAGCGCCTCCCCCACCCCTTGGCCCCGCGCCGCCGGCGCGACGGCGAGCAGCCGCGCTTCCGGCCAAGCCAGGGTAGCCGGAGGATTGTTCGGCCGGGAGAAGACAGCCCCGGCCGGGTACAACAGGACGGCGCCGACGAGGAGGCCGTCCCGCTCCGCGACGATCTGCTCGGCCGGCGCCGCCTGAGCGAGCGTGGCCAACATCCTCCGCCGGTACTCTTCCCAATGGGCCGGCATGAGCGCCGCGTACTGTTGGAAGGCGGAGAGGGTCACCTCCCGGATCGCATCGCGGTCGCTCTCTATCGCATCGCGGATCTGTAGATCTTTTTTCATTTTCACGGTGGCCTCTTCAAGAAAGCGCCGCCTTCAGCAGCCCGATGACGGCCCCGCCGGCGATGAGCCAGCTCGAATTGATTTTCAAGCGAACGAGCAAGCCGAAAGCGATCAGCGCGATCAGCATCGTCGGCGGATCGATGAAGGCCTCCCGTCCCAACTGCCAAGTCACCGCCGCCATCAGGCCGAGCGAGGCGACATTGACGCCGTCCAGCAAAGCGCCGGCCGAGGCCGAGCGGCGGATTCGCGGAATCAGCGGATGGGAGAGAGCGACAAAAACGAAGGAGGGGAGAAAAATGCCGAGCGTGGCGAGCAGCGCTCCCGGCGTCCCGGCGAGGAGATAACCGATGAAGGTCGCCGTGGTGAAGACGGGACCCGGCGTCACCTGCCCGATCGCGACGGCATCGAGCAATTGCCGATCGGTCAGCCAGCCGAAGCGCACGACGAAATCGGCGCGAAGAAGAGCGAGGAGAACATAGCCGCTTCCGTAGAGCACCGATCCGATCTTCAGGAAGGTAAAAAACAGTTTCGGAAGGGTGACCGGAGCGGGAAGCTGCGACAAGACCCCCGCGCCGCCCACGGGGATCAGGAAGGAGGCCCAGCGCTCTTTTCGGAATCGCCCGACATTCTCCCCCACCATCACGACCGCTCCCCCCGCGAAGAGGAGAAGAATTTCGTTGATCCCAATAAAATAGAGCGCCGTCACGAGGAGCGCGACCGCCGCCGTCAGCCGGCCTTTGACCGCTTTTCGTCCCAAGGTCCAAAGCGCTTGGAGGATGATAGAAATGACGACCGGCTTGATGCCGTAGAGCAGCCCTTCGGCCTGAGGCAATGCGCCGAAGCGGACATACGCCCACGCCAGCGCCATCACGATCGACATCGCCGGCGCGATGAAGCAGAGCCCCCCCACGATCAACCCCGGCCATCCGGCCCGCAGAAAGCCGAGGTGAATCGCCATCTCGGTGGAGTTCGGTCCGGGGATGAGATTGGTCGCGCCGACGAGATCGAGAAACGCTTCATCGGTGAGCCATTTGCGCCGGTTCACCGTCTCTTGATGCATCAGGGCGATATGGGCGGCGGGCCCGCCGAAGGCGGTGACCCCCAGCTTGAGGAATAAGCGGGCGACGTCGGTCAATCTCTGCGATCGGCTCATACAAGTTTGATATCCGAAGTGGATCGATCCGACAGGAGAGCAGACCGATGCTCGGTGCTGACGCGTGCGGTCCGCCGCCTTAGGAGGCCTCGCCCTTCTTCACCAAAATCCAGGTGACGATAGGCCACCGGCGGACGTTCTTCGTCGCCACCCAATGGGCCGGATGCCATCGCGCGTGCGGCATCGGCTCGAAACGCAAACCGAGAGCGACAAAAAGCCAGACATAGGGATTTCCCCACCCGCCGACGTCGATCACCTCCCCATGCTTCGCCGCCAGGAATTTCAACGCATCGGGGGTGAACCGCCAGTAGTCGTTCGGACCGCTATGAATCGGATTGATAAAACAGGTGGTGTGGAGCGCCAGCCCCCCCGGCTTGAGCACCCGGAAAGTTTCGTCGATCGCCCGTTGCGGATCGCCCTCCACATGCTCCAGGACCTGATCGCTCACCACGGCGTCGAACTCCCCCTCCTTGAAAGGCAAGCGAAGGATATTGTAATCGGGATAGCTCGCGTCGATGATCTGAGGGTCTGCAAACCCCAAGAGCCGGGCCAGCCGTTCAGAGCGGCTGATCGACAACACCTTCAGCTCCGGGGAGCGCGATTCGGCGTACTTCGACAGGTGGCCGTACATGTAGTATCGGGTCAGATGCGGTCCCTTGCTCAGCCCCAACGTCGTTAATCGATATCCGGCCCACGTCAATTTCCGGAGGATGTTCCCCAATATTTTTCGACCCCCCTCGCACCTGTCTGGTTGTTCTGTATAGTGGAGTTCCCCGGTGAAGTCAACAGATTATTTGGACGGCGGATCGGCTCCCTCCCGCTTCATCGGCACGTAGACGACCCCGGCCTTGTGGACCGCTTCGGACTCTTTGACAAAACCGAGCTTTTCGTAGAAGCCGACCGCCCCGAGGGAAGAATGAACGGTGAACCGCCCCGGGTTGCCGTCGGCCAGGCTTGCCGCTTTGGCCGTCTCCCAGAGCTGTCTCGCCCACCCGCGGCGCTGAAACGAGCGCGACACGAAAAGATGATAAAGGTGGCGGCTCTCTTTCACCCCGATCAGGCCGACGATCTCCCCCTCCGCTTCGGCGACATGATAGCGATATCCCGCCCGGATGTATGCGCGGATCGAGACGGCATTCATCGATTCGAGCAGCCGCTTCGCCGCTTCCTCGGCGAGCTCGGGCGCGATGAACTCCTGCGTCAGCGCGCGGACGAGCGCGCTGATCGCGGGAGCATCGTCGAGAGTGGCGGGTCGAATAATCATTCGAAACACTCACGGCCGGCCGGCAACATGCTCCTCGAAATATTTCCCCCAGTTCGGCCGGCTTCCATCGATATCGGCGAAGCCGTACTCCTCGGCCAGGCCCCACGAGCTGAAGACCTTTCCCGACTTCTTCAACACCGCCGGGTCGGAGGCCAAGGCCGCCACGGCCCGGCCGACGTAGAAAGGGGTCTCGGAGGCGATGAAGTGCCGATCTTTCTTCGCCCCCTCTTGCCAGTTCGCCTCGGTGACGCCGAAATGATCGAGCATCGCTTCCGATCGAAGAAAGCCGGGGGTCACCGCGAGGGCGGCGATCCGGTGCGGGCGAAGCTCCTCCGACATCCCATAGGCGAGGCGGATCACGGAGACCTTGACCAAATCATAGAAGAGATTGCCCCGATATCCGAAGGTGTCGCCGTCGGTGATTTCGATGAGAAGTCCCTCCCGGCGCGGGATCATCAACGGCGCGGCATAGCGGCTTGTGATGATATGGGAGTGGACGGCGCGTTCGAGCATCAGGAGTCCCTTTTGTAAAGAGAGCTCCCAAAACGGCGTCCCCCATTCGGTCAACTCATCCCCGCCCCAGATGTCGTTGACCAGCAGATCGAGCCGTCCCTGCTCGGACCCAACGCGATCGAACAACCCTTTCACCTGATCTTCAATCGTATGATCGACTTTCACCGGAATGCCGGCGCCGCCCCGCGCCGTCACCCGCTCTGCGGTCTCTTCGATCGTTTCGGGACGACGCGCAAGATCAAAAGGAGCGCCGGCCGCGCTCTCCGCGGCCGCGCTCCGGCTCCCGCTGCTCCGGCCGGTGCAGTAGACGGTCGCCCCCGCTTCGCCGAGCATGCAGGCAATCCCCCGCCCGGCGCCCCGCGTCGCTCCGGCCACCACCGCCACTTTTCCCTGGAGTGTTTTCATCGCGACTCCTGCCGCGTGTGAGGCGCCGACACCCGATTGTTCCATCGTCGGCATCGGCGTAAAATGAAATTATATACATGGAGTCGACGATCAGGTCCAGAACAATTTTGGAGGCAAAGGAGGGTTCTATGGCTTCCTCACAAAAAACAAACACGCCGGCGGCTGAATTTACCTTGCCCAACGCCGAGGGACAGCCGGTCAGGCTCAGCGACTATCGTGGGAAAAACGTCGTGCTCTCCTTCTATCCGGCCGACTGGTCCCCCGTCTGCACCAGCGAGCTGTCGCTCATTCAAGAAACGCTCGACGACATCCGCGGGTACAACGCCGAGGTCGTGGCGGTGAGCGTCGACAACACCTATTCGCATCGCGCCTGGGCGGAAAAACAGCGTCTCTCGTTTCCGCTGCTCAGCGATTTCTGGCCGCACGGCGCCGTCGCCCGGCAATACGGCGTCTTTCGAGAGAACGACGGGATCAGCGAACGCGCCCTCTTCTTTATCGACGCATCAGGGATGCTCCGCGACAGCTGGGTCTCCAAAGACCCCGCCATTCCGCCCGGCCTCAACATTATTTTCGATGGGCTGGAACGGATTGAAGGAACCCCTCAGAAGGAGGCAAGCAATGCTTGACGAAATCATTCAGAAAACCCCGATCACGAAAGACGATTGGATTCGCGGCTCGGCCGATGCGCCGGTGACGATGCTTGAGTACGGCGATTTCGAGTGCCCTTATTGCGGAATGGCGTTCCCGGTGCTGCACCGCTTGGTGGATGAAGATCCGGAGACGATCCGGCTCGTCTATCGGCACTTCCCGATCACGAACATTCATCCCCGCGCCCTTCCCACGGCCGAGGCGGCCGAGGCGGCCGGCGCGCAGGGAAAGTTCTGGGAGATGCACGACCTGCTCTTCACCCATCAAGATCGGCTCGAAGATGAAGATCTGCTCGCATATGCCGATGCGATCGGACTCGATATCGACCGCTTCGCTCGAGAGATGAGCGCCGGCCGCTACCGGAAAGAGGTAAAGGGGAACTTCCGCAAAGGCATTCAGGACGGCGTGAACGGAACCCCGACGATTTTTATCAACCGGTTGCGCTATGACGGCCCCCGAGACTACGAGTCGATGCGGGCGGCGATCGCCGCCATCCTGCGAACGGAGCGGGCCCAGCGGCGCGCGGCGTAACCGAACGCGGTGCAAGCCTCACCCGTCGTTGCGTTCGCCTAATGCAGGTGGACGATGAGATCCATTCTGGGTCCTGGCGGCGAAAGGGTTCGGCAACGGGTGTGCATCGCGCTCACCAAGGTGCTCTATGACTCAAAAAAAACCAACATCCCGAATTCCCAAAATTCCAGAAACGATGCAGGCCGCCGCGATTGACCGATTCGGTCCGCCGTCGGTCTTGACGCTTCGTACACTTCCGGTGCCGGAGCCGGGGCCGCACGAGGTGATGATCGCGCTGCATGCGGCCGGCGTCGGCATTTGGGACGCGCGGATGCGCGACGGCGCCTGGTGGCCCACCGACGATCCGACCTTTCCGATCGTGCTGGGGACCGACGGCGCGGGAACCGTCGCCGCGAAAGGGCCGCGCGTCCGGCGCTTTCAGATCGGCGACCGGGTGTGGGCCTATGAATATGCCAATCCGAAGGGGGGATTCTACGCCGAATATGTGGCGGTCGACGCCGACCAGGTCGGGCGCGCGCCGACGCAGCTCGATCTGCTGGAGGCGGGCGCCTCCGCGGTCACCGGGTTGACGGCGCTCCAGGGGATCGACGATGTGCTGCGGGTCGGTCCCGCAAAGACTGTCTTGATCTTCGGAGCCTCCGGCGCGGTCGGCTCCCTGGCGGTGCAGTTCGCAAAGCGCCGGAAAGCGCGCGTCTTGGGAACGGCGTCGGGCCGCGACGCGGCGAGGCTCGTCCGGCGGCTCGGCGCCGACGCGGTGATCGACGCCCGGAGCGGCGACGCCGTCGAGCAACTTCGGGCGCTCGCGCCGGACGGGATCGACGCGCTCCTCGCACTGGCGGGCGGCGACCCCCTCGGCCGCCTGCTTCCTCTCGTGCGCGCCGGCGGATGGATCGCCTATCCCAACGGCGTCGAGCCCGAACCGAAGCCGCGCCCCAGTGTCCGTGTGCGCGCCTACGACGCCGTCGCCGGACCGCGCGAGTTCGCCCGGCTCGATCAGGCTGTGGCCGAGGCGAAGCTCCGAGTGCCGATTGCCGCGGTCTACCCGTTGGAACAAGCGGCGCAGGCGCACGAACGGATCGAAAAGGGGCATGTCCTCGGTAGAATTGCGCTGCAGATTCGCGGCCGGTGACGGCCCGATTTTACGTTCGCCGAGAAAAAGCGACCGTCTCCTCGTCTAGAGCCGGAAATAGACCAGCCATAATCCCACCCCCGCCCATCCGACGATATTCAGCACCCGGAAGCCGAAGTAGAATCTTGCGACGGCCCGCCGGCAGACAAAAAAGAAGATCTCTTGCAGAAGAAAGATCGCGACGAGGTATCGGGTGATCTTTACCCGGTAATCGAAGAGGTTGTTGTAGCGGTATTTCACGGCCGCAGTCTCATAGGCGGCGCGGATCTTCTCCAACGGGCCTTGGATCTCCGGCCCGGGGAGCAGCGCGATCTCTTGAGGGGGGCGGCCCGCTTCGTCGATACGGACCCGCTCCCCTTCCCGCCCGATCTGAACCCTGCCCGACTCGGTCGGAAGCGCGATGCTCCAATGATCCGGGTCCTCCCAAGATTGCATGGCCGGGGCGCCGGCGAGCTTCACACCGGCGCTTCCGGGCGCTTCGAGGGACCAGAGGGTCGCCGCCCAGGAGCCGTTGACCGGCTGCTCCACCACCACGGCGGGGGCGGGCACGTTGAAATAGTCGACCACCTCCCAGCCGCCGAAGGGGTCCATGCTCCCCTTGAGCTGTTTTATTTTCGTATTCTCCGAGGCGAGGATGAACGCCTTCAGCCGCAGCGGACTCTCTTTCACCTTCAAATCATACGCGCCCGGCGTCGGCCCTTCGCTCAAATCGACCTGATGGGACGCGGTCCAGGCGGTGGCCGTCCGGTCGCCGGCGCGACCCGTCGCGGAGTCGACAATCACCCAGAGATTCGGCCTCCAATGAACGACCTGCCGATGGGCGACATACGCTCCCGGCCCCCGTCTCTCCAGATCGACGACCGCCGCCCGCTCCGCCTCGCCGTATGAGCGCAACCTGGCGCTTCGGACACTCTCCGCCGGCTCCTCGATCAAGTGGGGCGCATTCGACCCCATCCACGAAACCGCCTCCTCCCGGCCCTTTTCTCCATAAGGCCAGTATCCCACGTTCGTCCACCAGGTTTGTCCCCCCGCCCAGAGCGAGACGCTCATCTCATCGGCATGCTTGTGGCCGTGGCCGGGGAAATAAGACCAGGCGACGGCGGATTGATTCAATGGCCGGGGATCGGGCCAGCGATCCAATCCGTTCCACCAGAGGGCGTATCCGGAGATCGGATAGAGGCTCGCCGCTCTTTTGGGGAGAGAGTCGATTTTATCGTCGAGAACCTCCCCCGGCCCGTCCGTTTCCAAACCCCGGACCCGGGGACCGTAGGGGTCTTGGAGGCTGACCGTGTCTCCCAACATCGGCAACGAGCCGTCGGGACGCTTCAACTGAGCATAAAAATCTTTCCCCCGCCGATATTTCTCTTTCCACGCTTCCGGGGCCGGCATCTTCATCAGATCCAAATATTTTAAGGCCGCGCTGATCATCTGCATCCCTTCCCGGTGATATCCGGGAGAATGCTCCAAAATCACCCCCTCGTCGCTCATGTAGAAGAGCATCTGCTCCCGCATTCGGGAGAGGGCCACCCGCTTGTATTTTTCGACCTCGGGAAGATCGGGGAAGGCGATACAGAGATGCCAGAGGGCGAGGTTCTGCATGATCCCATGGTTCGTTGAGAAGGTAAAATGGGCGGGGTCGGCCAACAACCGGGCGCTGCGCGCGACCATCAGCAAGATCGCCTTGGCCGTTTCGGGATCATAACGCGGATGGCTGCGGTAGACGCGCCAGAACTGCGCCAGGACCGGGATGCGCGCGGAGATCGCATGGTTATTCCAAAGAAGCCCCTTCGGGAACCACGCCGTCCGCTCATAGGCGGCCCATCCGAGAATGATGTCCCGGGCCGTCATCAGGTACTTCTCCTCTTTGGTCCGCTGATATGCATCGGTCAGCACTTTGGGGACGACAAAAGCGGCCAAAGAAAGCTGCGAGGTGGGCAGCCCCTTCTCGACATCCTCGGCGCTAAATGGAACGTGAAACTTTCCGGAAAACTTTTTCGCAATCTCGATCTCCCCCCGCATCATCTTTTCCGCGGCGGCGATCAATTCATCGTCGTTTTTCCACAATGGCTTCAAACCCAAGCTGAATTCCTCCAGCTCCCGGAACACCGCCTCCTCCGGCTGCCGCCGGGCCTGATCGACCATCGCCTCGGTGATTCGGTCGTTGGGAATGTAGTTGTGCTCAACCTCAGGAAGCCAAATCCGAACGAAGACCAGCAGCGGGACCGCATAGAAAAAGAGCTGCGCGAACAACCTTCTTGCCATCGTTGAGCCTGTCTCCTGTTCCATTCGTCGTGATTTATTTTTCCTGGAGCGGATCTTCCTTCGGTTCGAATCGGAAGGGTCGATCTTCGGAAAGGGGGAGCGGGCGCTTTTCTCGCGAAGGGGGAGCGGATTGCATTTGACACAGTGACCGGAAGCCGTAAAGCTGAACGGCGCCCCAGAAAAACTCGAACGCCGCAAAACCCCAGAGGACCGGGGTGACATGGTATCCGACCAGATAGTAGATCATCCAGGTGAAGAAGAGGATCCTCCCGAACGCATCGAACAGGCCGAGGATCGGCTCGGGACGCCGGATGCGCAACACGGCCCACATCACGACGATGCTGCCGAGCAGGTTGGCGAAAAAAACGTGAAGCGGCTCAAACGCCGGAAGCGGGGACACGGTTCCCAACACCGTATGCACGAGAGAGAAAGACCAGGGGGTCGCGAACGGAGCGGTGACGATCAGATCGTAGATCGCGCCGGCCCGGACCCACTGACGATATCGATGCGACGACACGGAGACTCCGAAGACAACGGGGGAAAGGTCCGGCTTACGGGAAGCCGAATCCCTTTCCCCCTGGATCCGAAAGATCAGAACCGCTCACCCATTCGGCCTTACTGTTTGGGTGTTTTGGCTTCGTCCTGAATCGAGAGAAGCTCCACCTCGAAGATCAGCGTCGCGTTCGGTCCGATCGCCTGTCCGGCACCGCGGGGGCCGTACGCAAGGGCCGGCGGAACCACAAGCTGCCATTTCGAGCCGACCGGCATCAACTGCAGCGCCTCGGTCCAACCGGGGATCACCCCTTGAACGGGGAAACTGGCCGGCTCCCCGCGCTTGTACGAGCTGTCGAACTCGGTCCCGTCGACGAGGGTTCCTTTATAATTGGTCGTGACGGTGTCGGTCGCCTTCGGCTTCTTCCCGGTGCCGGCGGTGATGATTTTATATTGCAGTCCGCTGGGAAGGGTGACGACCCCTTTCTTCTTCTTGTTCTCGGCCTGAAACGCATTCCCTTCTTTCAGATTTTTTTCCCCGATCTCTTTGGCCTGCGCGGCGACCTTGGCCTGCATCTCCTGCCGAAAGGTCGTCATCACCGCTTGGATCTCCTCATCCGTCAGAAGGTGTTTTCCGCCGGAGAGGGCATCCTGGATCCCTTGCGTCAAGAGTTTCGGATCGATCTCGATCGACTGCTCTTTAAAGTTTCTCCCGATATCCAATCCGATGGCGTAGCTGACTTTGTCCTTTTGGGTCTTCAGGTCCGCTTTATCGGCCGCATAAGCCGAGACGGAGAGAAGTCCTAAACCGAGAATAGCGATGAATCGAACTAACATGAACGCTCCTTTTGTTTGGATCGATCCTCTGATCCATTGATCCATTTGGATTCTTTTCTTATTCGCGCTTGTCATGGGACCGGCGAATACACCATCACGCCGCATAGTACCCGGCTGCCAGACGTAACGGCCACTAAAATACACTTTCTGAGCGCAATTGACAACCCACCTGAGGACGAAACCGAAATAGCGTCTAGGCCGGGGCGAAGGGGACGCGGCGCGAACGCGATCGCCCAAAATGGGGGGGAGAGCACCGGGTCCGAAACTCTAGGATCTTCTTTGTCGGTTCAGGACGATAGTCGAAACGTGAGACACAGTTGCGTTTCCGAAAAGACCCGCCCCTCCGAAAGAGCATATAAATCGTCAAACGACTCCGTTTCGCGGCAAATATATGTCACGGTCTTCACAAGTGTCCTAATTGGGGCATCCTCTTTCTATTTTTCTTGATACAGATTTTCTCCTTGAGTCTCACTCTTCCCCATCGTAGTAATCCAACTCCTCGGCCCCATTCGGCCGGATCACCCTCCGCTCGGGCGAGCGCACAAGCCACTTCTTGGTGTCCGGATAGTAGGCCGACTCTCCGATCGGATTGTCCGCGACCACGTATAGAACAAGATCCGTTGAGCCGTTATTGATCAACTGATGCGGCTGATCGGGCTCGAAAAGAAATGCATCGCCCACTTCGATCGAAGTCGTCCCCTCTTGATGCCGAACCTGTCCCGCGCCGGAGATCACGTGGTAGAACTCCCACTGCGCGCTGTGGGAGTGATAAGGGGAGTGGATCTTTCCCGGAGGGATGCGGCAGATCTCCACATCGAACGGATGCCGCTCTTTCAGATCCATCGACGAAGGCTTGCGCCCCAACGCAACGGAGATCTCTTTGCTCGCCCCGCCGAACTTTCCTTTCGGCGACAACCAAGACTCCTCGGCAATATCCTTCACATTCATCTTGCGCATGCAATCTTACTCCTCGACGACCCACTGAGGATTCCAAGCAATCTCCCAGAGGTGCCCGTCCAAATCTTGGAAGTATCCGGCGTACCCTCCCCAAAAGCGGTCGCGCGCGGGATCCGTGATGTTGGCCCCCGCCCTTTCGGCCTGCTTCATGATCGCATCGACCTCTTGTTTGGAGTTGACGATGTGGCCGATGGAAAAATCCGAGGGACTGCTCGGCGTGACGGGGACCTTCGCGTCCTTAG
>SCUR01000442.1 GCA_004297235.1 Candidatus Manganitrophaceae bacterium
TCGGGAATGGTTCCCTGAACCCGATCGTTCTGTGTGTCGACCTGCAGGTCGATCGTCCGCTCGGCGGGCGAACCCTTATCGACGACGACCTTCGCGGTCAGTCCGGGCCGAAGTTTCTGCAATTGCGTGGGAAGGGGAGAGGAGAAATTATCTTCCCCGCTAACGTTGGTGATATGCCCCTGCTGATCGCCTCCTTGGGCGCAGCTTACCAAAAGGAACGCAAGCAGCATCCGGGTGACCATGGAGGTGAAGGGAAGATTGCAGCACTTCGATTTGAAAGGAATCATAAAGAAAGTTATCCCGGATAACCCGATTTATCTAAAGTTAAAGAAGTCGGATGATGAATGTTTAAATCCTTAAGGCGTCGGCCCTGAAATGGCAGCGGAACCGGTTTGCCCGCCGGCGCTCGTCGGACTCCCGCCCCCTCCTCCGCCACCGCCGCCTCCGGCCGCCGCCGCGCCCACCACGACCGCTCCCGCAATCGCCCAGACCCACCATTTTTTGTACCAGGGTTTGTCGGGGGTCGCCTCCGTTTTCAGCGCCGTTTGTTTTTCCTCGGCGGGGAAAACCTTTTCGGTGAAGGCCTCTTCGGTTCCCTTCTTTTCGGGAAGGGCCGGGGTCACGGTGACCGTCAAGGGGGAGAAAGAGAAGCCGCGCAATGCGATGTTCCCCGCTTTGTCGGAGGCCTGGATGTAATACTCAACGCCGGGCTCCGCGATGTCCTGGGTTGGAATCGAGGTCGAAAAGGTTCCCTGCTGCAGCCGCTCCATGTTGATGGAGGAGTAGGCTTCCGTTCCGATCGTACGATAGAAGAGGGTCGCCTCCTTCACCTCCGCGTTGTCGGTGATCGTGGCTTGAATGGTCACCGAATCCCCCGATCGGAAAGAACGGGTGGGAGGCTCGTGCTGGATGATGGGGGCGGTCAGATCGGTATTGGCGGGAACTTTCAACGCTTGGGCCCAGAGCGGCGCCGTCGGAATGAAGAGAAAGGAATAAAAAGCAACGACGATCAGGACAATGGCTCTGTTTTTCATCTTAAACCCGATTAAATGGGTAATGAGGAAGTGAAAATTAGCAGGGTTTTAAGACGAAGTCAACCAAAAAATTCTTGAAAGGGATAGATACTGTTTTTGACGAGATTGTCCGGAAATGAGGGAGATCAGGCCAAATCGACGGAACCGCTCACCGGGGCCGCACCAACAGACAGGAGATGTTGTCTTTGCCTCCGTTTTTGTTGGCCTCTTTGATCAGGAGCTCGCACGCCGATTGGATTGAAACGGGCGAGGAGAGGATCTCTTCAATCCGCGCGTCGGGAACCGGATTGGTGAGGCCGTCGGAGCAGAGGAGAAAAAGATCGTCCGGCTGGACGCTCTCCTCGCGAAGGTCGACTTCGACCCTTGCCTCGGTGCCGACCGCGCGGGTGAGGATATGTTTTAATTTGGAAGGGATCGTCGCAAGCGGGGTTTTGCCCGGCGGAGGTTGGAGCGCGGCCAGGGTGTGATCCCGGGTGAGAAGCTCAAGGCGGCCGTTTCGAAGCCGGTAGACCCGGCTGTCCCCGACATGGGCGATGGCGGCCGACTCTCCGGAGAGGGCGAGCGCGACAATCGTCGTCCCCATCGTCCCGTAGCCGGTCAGGGTCTCCGTTCCCTCGGACGGCTTGATCTTCTCTCTGGAATGATCGAAGATCCGGCGGTTGGCTTCTTGAATCGCCTCCTTCAGCAGGAGGGACGGCTTTTCTTTATCCGAGGAGAGGAACTTTGCCGAGACGGTTTCAATCGCCATGGCGCTCGCGACTTCGCCGCAGGCATGGCCTCCCATCCCGTCGGCGACCAGATAGAGACCGGCTTCGTCCGAGCGGAAGATCGCATCTTCGTTGTGGCTGCGCCGTAATCCGATATCGGTCAGGCCGGCGCTTCCCGCTTTGGATCCCGCCGGTCCTTCGCTTCTTTTGAAGCTGTTTTTAAAACGATTCCAAAGCACCGGAGTCCTCCCATTTCCATCCCGAGGGGGAGCGTTTGTAGGTGATCCGGAGGTACTTCATCTTCCGCTCGGGAATGTCGATTAAGCCGCCGACATAAAAGTGAATGACCTTCGCCTCCGGATCGATCTTCTCAAAAACAACGACCGCATTGCGTGTGACGGAAGGGAAGAGATGGCTCTCCAAGTTGGCGAGGCTGGCCGCCTCTCCGGAGGCGCTGACCTTCAGCGTCGGGGTCGGGGCATACTGTTTTCCCGTATCGGTCACGGCGACGACGTCGAGGTGCGGCAGCCACCGCTTGCCGGTCCGGTTGCTGATCTGAATCGGCCAAATCAGATAGGGCTTATCCCCTTTTCTATCGATCTTGCTCTCGATCTTGCCGGTGATCTCCATCGGCGTCCCCCAGGCAAAATCGAGCGACGCCGCCTGCGTGGAGTCCAGACCGAAGAGGATTAAAAATGTAAAGAAGAAGGCAAGGAGCGTTCGGTTGAGCCGGATGACGCGATGCGATCGATCGGTCGTTCTGCCTTTGTCCATCCATCCACCTCGGTTGTTCAAGAAATCTCGAAAATTAAGAAAAGCAAAGCACATGCCAACGGGCGGGGAGCGTACTTTTTTAACGCGCGCCGTTTCCAACCGTCTGAATTCGTAGGAGGTATTTCACTTTTCGAAAGAGCCGCGCCCAAGACCGGTTGATCACCGGAGGGCGTTCGATTTCAATTTTTTGAAATGGGGTTTGAAAAGTTTGAAAGGAGTGGGAGGGGGCGCTAAAAATATGAACGTGAAAGATCCGGTTTTGTTTCGATCGAGCGGGGCTACATGTTGATGCTGCGTTTCGCCGCTTCCCGGAGATTGATCCCGTACTTCTTCAGTTTATAGTAGACGGTTCCCCGGCTGACTTTCAGCGATTCCGCGGCCCGGGCCGTGTCCCAGTTGTTCTCTTTGAGAATCTTAAGGAGCAGCTCCTTCGAGATGGCGTCGAGCGGAGCTTCCTCCATTTCGGCGGTCCCGTTCCAGGCGGGAGCGTCGAGCAGCATCGCCTCATCCAACAGCTGCGGCGAATGGGAGCGGACGAGCGCGCTGTAGAAAGCGTTCTCCAGCTGGCGGACATTGCCGGGCCACTCGGCGGCCTGGAGGCGATGGAGCGCTCCGGGGGTCAACATGGGGATGGAAGGGAGATTCATCTCTTCCGCCAGCCGCTGCAGGAAGTGGGCGGCCAGGAGAGGGATATCTTCTCGACGTTCCCGAAGGGGAGGAAGGAGGATTTGAACCACTTTGATCCGGTAGTAGAGATCGGCGCGGAAGGTCCCCGCTTCGACGGCCCGTTCCAAATCTTTGTTGGTCGCGGCGACCACGCGGGTATCGACCGCGGTTTCGCGCGCGCTCCCCAACCGGACGACGACTTTTCCCTGGAGGAAGCGAAGCAGCTTCGCCTGGGCGGCCGGACTCAGCTCCCCGATTTCATCCAGAAAAAGGGTTCCTTTGTTGGCCTCTTCGATCTTCCCTTTTTGCGCGGCGTGGGCGCCGGTGAAAGCCCCTTTCTCATAACCGAACAGCTCGCTCTCGATCAGGTCGAGCGGAATGGCGGCACAGTTGACGGCGACGAAGGGCTCCTTGCGGCGGGGGCTCGCTTCATGAACGGCCCGCGCGACCAGTTCCTTCCCGGTGCCGTGTTCTCCGCGGATCAAGACCGTCACCGCATGATTGGAGACATCTTCGATCAGCCGGTAGATCTGCTGCATCGCCGGGCTCTCTCCGACCAAGACCCCGAAATGGGGGCGCGGCGAATCGCCCTGCTGCAACGCGGCTTGCAGCTCTTTCTTCGGAATCGGGACGGTCTGATCGTCGCGCCGGCGGGAGCAATCGATCTCGAACGGATAAACTTCCAGCCGGCACTGCGGCGGGAGGAGGACGGAGCCGGCGACCGGGTTTCCATCCAACAGGACGCCGTTGGAGCTCCGATCTTCCAGCCGAAAAGCGTCCCCCTCTTTTGAAATCACGAGATGAAGCCGCGAGACATGCGGGTTGGGGAGGATCAGATCGTTTTCCGAGGAGCGGCCGACGGTGATCTCCCCCTTGGAAAGGAGAGATCGTTGGATGAGCTTTTTATCCAGGTAAACTTTCAGTTCAAGCATCGCTTACCAGAGGACTTTCCCCCATCGGTTTCCCTCTTTCCGGATGAGCACCTTGCTCTGCTTCCACTCTTCCCGGGGGGGGACCACTTTGCCCTCCTTGTCGACCAATTTGGTGATGACCACATTCGCCGAGGCGATTTCGCCGGTCAGCGAGAAATTGGCGATGGAGACTTTGACGATCGGAAAATCGCGAAAGATCTCTTCGAGAAGACGGGCCCGCCCGTCGGAGAGATTACTCATATTCAACAGGGCCGCCATGTCCCGTCCTTCGTAGGCGCTCTTCAGCCTCGACAGAATTTCGCCGACCACCTCGATATCGGGCCGCGGGGGGAGGGGAGCGGTCGCGGGAGGGGTCTGCTTTGCAATTTTAGTGTCGGCGTCGGAAGGGGGCGGGATCGATTTCGTTCCGGAAGGGGATGGCGCGGCCGGCGGGGCGGGGCTTCCAACGGATGCTTTCAGGACCGCCTCCTTCTTGGCCGATTTTCGTTCCGGTGAAGAAGGGGTCTCTCGGGCGATTTGAACTTGCGATTCTTCTTTGGCCTTTTTAAATCCTTGATGGGCGCGGACGAGAAGGTCTTTCGCCTCCTGCAGCTTTGCGCCGGCCTCTTGATACTGTTTCTCCCCGATCATCTGGCTTCCCTCTTGGAGCGCTTTGGACCCTTTGCTTTCCCACTCCGTCGCCTGCAGATAAACCTGCGAGGAGCGATGGCGCGCGTCGAGCGCATTCGCCTCCGAGCGCGACTGGGCGATCTCGCCTTGGATCTTCCGCGTTTCCGCTTCCATCCCATTCACATTTGCAACTAAGGCGGAATCGATTCCCTCTTCCCGCTTCGGCTCCGGAAGCGCGGCCATCGGAAGGGGCGCCGGAAGCGTGATCGGCTTTTCCTCCGGACGGGGGGCGGGCGGGGAGACCGGCACCGGTGAGTCGGTGGAAGAGCCGGAAGAGGAGGAAGAGCGGAAATACATTCCCCCGCCGACCAGCAGAACCAACCCGGCGATTCCGGCATAAATCAGGATCGAGCGGGGTCTCTTCTCCGTGTCTCTCCGCTCCAAGGGGGGAGGGGTGGGTAGGACTTTGGTTTTCTGAGGAGGAGGCGGTGGGGAGAAAGAGGAAGACGATTTCTCGGCGCCGGGGGAGGTGAGGGGGGCGGGCGTTTTTGAACGAGAGAAGGCCCCGCTCTGGAGATCCGACCGGCGGTGCAGCATCGCCGTCGCCTCTTCCTCTTCGATCGGTTTTCCCGGCGGCGGCGTGGCGCGCAGGGGGCTCATCGCCGTTCTCGTTTGATCGAGGGTCTCCTCCCCGACGTTCTCTTGTGCGAGGTTTTTGATCCGGGCCACCAGGGTCGCCGCATCGGCGATCCGCTCCGGGGCTTGTTTCTTCAGAAGGGCTCGAATCAGCTCTTGAAGCGAAAAAGGAACCGAATCGGGAAAGGAGAGGGTGAAATCTTGCGGCTCATAGAGGAGCTTCGCGATGATCGACATCCGGGAGAGCCGCTCGAAGGGGGTCGTCGCGGTCAGCATTTCGTAGAGGACGATTCCGAGGGAGTAGAGGTCGCTCCGTCCGTCGATCGCCTCGCCGCGCGCTTGTTCGGGCGACATATATTCCGGGGTGCCGATGATCTGGCCGGTGGCGGTGACGGAGATTTCATCGGTGGCGGCGGCGATGCCGAAATCGGCCAGCTTCACCTTTCCCCGGCCGTCCAACATGACGTTGGACGGTTTGATATCCCGGTGAACGATCCCTTGCGCGTGGGCATAGGCGAGCGCCTCCGCCATCTGCAGCGCGACGGAGAGGGCCTGCTCGACGGAGAAGGGGCCGTTCTCCAGGATCGCCTGCTTGAGGTCTTTTCCCGCGAAAAATTCCATCACGATGTATTGCGCGCTCTGATCCTCGGCGACGTCATAGACCCGGATGATATTTTCATGGTCGAGCCGCGCCATGGCGCGGGCCTCCCGCTGAAAGCGTTTGAGGAAGGAGAGATCGCCGCTGTATTGCGCATGGAGCACCTTGAGGGCGACGAGACGGTTCAGGCTTTTATGGACGGCTTTGTAGACCACCCCCATGCCGCCGCGGGCGATCTCTTCTTGGACTTCGTATTTTCCGGAGAAGAGCTGATTATTCATAGACCATCGGTGAAGAAAGGTGAACGGTTCTGCCGGATTGTTGAAAACGCCTTGCGAATCTATCTGCGAATGCCTCTATTCATACCGGAAATTTCGGCATGTTTCAAGCGAATTAAAGG
>SCUR01000443.1 GCA_004297235.1 Candidatus Manganitrophaceae bacterium
TTCGGGTCTCTATTTTAAACCTTGACAGATGAAAGGAGATCGGTCACGACGATCTTCTTTTATCAATGGAGAAACGATGAAGGTACCCAGGCCGAGAGATGACGCGGGTCGGTTGAGCCCCCGTCACGGACCGCCAATACTGAACATACTCTCCGAAGAAACGTTTGACGACCTCACCCGTCTGGCCGCTCAGCTCTGCAATGTCCCCATCGCCTTCATTCACATCATCGAGAACGAACACCACTCTATGAAATCAGCTGTCGGTTTGGATGCAGAGGCGAATCCGTCCGACTTGCTCTTCTTCTCTCAATTCATTCCACAATCGGATCTTTTTGTGGTGCCCGATGTATCGGCCGATGAACGATTTTCAGCAAGTCCATTGGTCTTGTCTGGCCTTCCGATCCGCTTCTATGCTGCAGTGCCTCTTTCCACGACCCTGGGGGAGGTCGTCGGAGCGCTCTCCGTGATGAGCCCGTCCCCCATGAGCCTCACGCAGAATCAGATCAAATCGCTCCAAACGCTGGCCCGTCAGATCGCGCGGCGTCTCGATCTGTCCATTCAACTGGTCGAATTAAAGCAGAGCAGTAATGAGAGCAAACGGTTTAGGGAGCGTCTCGCCGCGGAGCATGCCATCACCTCTGTTCTGGCTCACTCTAAAGGGCTCTCCGACGCGGTTCCGAAAATCCTTCGAATCGTCTGTGAGAGCCTGGAATGGGCCATCGGCCTCTTCTGGCGGGTGAATGATCAGGTCGGTGTTTTGACCTGCGTTGAGGTCTGGCGGGCCCCTTCCACGAATGCACAGGAGTTTGAGGCGGCCAGCCGAGAGATCATTTTGGAGTCTGATCAAGGGCTTCCCGGACGCGTCTGGACCCGCGGCGAGCCTGTCTGGATCACCGACATGGTTGAGGACCCCCTTTTTGAACGCGCCTCCATTGCAGCCAAGGAGGGATTGCACGGGGCCTTCGCGTTACCGATCCGGGGTCAGAACAAAATTCTCGGCGTCATGGAGTTTTTTTGTTCCGAGAGGAGGGAGCCGGACGACAGCCTGCTCGAGATGATGACGAATGTGGGAAGCCAGATCGGTCAATTCATGGAGCGGAAGCGGGCCGAGGAGACCCTGGTTCAATGGGCGGCGATCGTCGAGTCGTCGGAGGATGCCATCATCGGAAAGACCCTCGATGGCGTGATCACCAGCTGGAACAGGGGAGCTCAGAAGATGTTTGGCTATGCCGCCGAGGAGATGCTGGGTCAGCCGATTTCAATTCTCTTTCCGCCGGAGCGTCTGAATGAGTTCCAGGAAATGCAGGAGAGACTCAAGCGCGGAGAGCCGGTGGCGTGTTATGAGACGGTGCGGGTGAGAGAAGACGGAAAGCGGATCGATGTTTCTTTAACGATTTCACCGATTCGGGACAACACCGGAGGGGTCATCGGCGCCTCATCAATTAATCGGGACATCACCGAGCACAAGAGGATCGAGGCGGCGCTGCGGAACAGCGAAGCGCGCTTTCGGCGCTTGGCGGAGTCGAATATTCTCGGACTCATCTTCTGGGATGTCGACGGAAATATCACTGAAGCCAACGATGCGTTCCTCAAGATGGTCGGCTACACCCGGGAGGATCTCCTTTCCGGAAAGCTCCTCTGGCGCGCCATGACGCCGGAAGAATATCGGCCCCTGGACGATAAAGCGCTTCAAGAGTTGGCCGCGACCGGCGCCTGCACCCCCTTCGAGAAGGAGTACTTCCGCAAAGACGGCAGCCGTCTCCCGATCCTCATCGGATCGGTCTTGCTGGAAAATTCCAGAGACCGGGGAATCTGCTTCGTTCTCGACATCACCGATCGAAAGGAGATGGAAAAGGCGCTCCGCGAAAGCGAGGCGCGCAAGGGAGCGATTCTGGAATCCTCCCTCGACTGCATCATCACCATCGATCATGAGGGAATAATCCTCGAATTCAATCCGGCGGCCGAGAGCACGTTCGGTTACAATCGCTCGGAAGTGATTGGGAAAGAAATGGCGGAGCTGATCATCCCCCCTTCCCTTCGGGGGCGGCATCGGGCCGGTCTCGCGCACTATCTCGCGAGCAGGGAAAAGAAGGTCTTGTACCGGCGGATCGAGATCTCGGCGATGCGGGCCGATGGGAGCGAATTTCCGGCGGAGTTGACCATCACCCGAATTCGCCTGGAAGGGCTGCCGGTGTTTACCGGTTATATCCGGGACATCAGCGAGCGAAAACGGATCGAAGAAGAGCGCGACCGGCTCTTGATTCAGGAGCGCATCGCACGCGCCGAGGCGGAGCAGGCGCGGCGGCACACCGCCTTTCTGGCGGAGGCGAGCACGCTGCTGGCTTCGTCGCTCGACTATGAAACCACCCTCGCCAGCGTGGCGCGGCTGGCGGTCCCTTATTTGGCCGACGGCTGTGTCGTCGATATTCTGGAAGAGAACCAAACGGTGCGCCGTCTGGCC
>SCUR01000444.1 GCA_004297235.1 Candidatus Manganitrophaceae bacterium
TCTTTTTCTCCCTTTTCGCTCTCCTTCTTTTCATCTACAATCTCCGGCTTTGGTTTCGCCACCCCCACCACAGCCGCCCTCTTCTCTGGGCGGCGACCGGCGCCGGGGGGATGGCGATCCTGGCGAGCGTCGGCTATTATCTTCCCCCGATGGCGGGGACGGTGCGGGCCCTCTCTCTTTTTCTTTATTTTCTCATCTCCAGTCTTCTTCTGGGGGCCGGAGTTTTGGCGATGCTGCTGGGGCACAGCTATCTGACCCGTCCGTCGCTTTCGATCGTTCCCCTCCGGCATCTTGCAAAACTCTTTATGTGGCTTGTCTTCGTGGAGGGGGGGCTGGCGCTTTTTAATCTGTTGCTCACCTCCGAGTCGGAGCGGCTTCGCAACGCCCTCCTCTTGAATACGTTCGAAGGGCTTTATCTCTGGATTCGATTATTGATCGGCATCGCCGGCCCGATGATCATCGCTCCCATGATCTTGCAAACGGTGAAGGAGCGGGCCACCATGTCGGCGACCGGCCTTCTCTATATCGCCATGATGATGGTCATTATCGGCGAGATCTTCTCCCGCTTCTTCCTCCTGGTCGATGTCGCGTTTCTCTAAATGGAGATCAGGGGAGAGCGGTGGCCGGGAAAATAAAGGATAAGAATATTAAAAGCGGAGGAATCGATGCAGGTGGTCACGATTGAAAAGATGAAGAGCTTTTCCCCGGAGAAGATGAAGAAGATCAACCTCTTTGACACGAAGAACCTCTTCTGCGATATCTACTGCTTTGAGCCCGGACAGGCTCAGAAGCCGCATGCCCATGAGGGAGAGGACAAGATCTATTATGTCTTGGAGGGAGAGGGCTCCTTTCGCGTCGGAACGGAGGAGCGGACTGTGGGGGCGCACTCGGCCGTCCTCGCACCGGCCGGAGTCGATCACGGGGTCACCAACCGTTCTTCTCAGCGGCTCGTGGTCTTGGTCTTCATGGCGCCGAAGCCGCACCATCACTGAAAAGGAAGGACAAGGGCTGATTTCCAACCAAGTGGGAGCGTATGATGCTGCAAGATCCGCAGGCGGTTGAAGAGGCTGGCTTAAAAATCATTGATCAAGAGGTCGGGACCCATTCCTTCAACCCCGGCCAATGGTCGGTCGTCCGGCAGGCTATTTACGCCACGGCCGATTACGATTACGCCCGCAATATGGTCTTTCATCCCGCCGCGGTCGAAGCGGGGGTGGCGGCGATCCGTTTCGGCGCCGATATCGTCGCCGACTCGCAGACGGTCGATGTCGGGATCGCCAAGGACCGGTTGAGAAAGTACGGCGGAACGGTCTGGTGTTTTATCTCCGACGAAGATGTGATTTTAAAGTCTAAAGAAGAGGGTCTCCCCCGCGCGGCGGTTTCCATGCGCAAGGCGGCAGAGACGAGCGATGGATCGATCTATGTCATCGGAGAGGCCCCGGCCGCGCTGCTGGAGTTAATCCGCCTCATCCGCGAGGGAAAGGCGAAGCCGTCGCTGATCGTCGGGGTCCCGGTCGGCTTCGTCGGGGCGGCTGAAGCCAAGCAAGCGCTTCTATCGGTCTCCACCCCTTTCATCACCTCTCGCGGGCCGAAGGGGGGAAGCCCGGTGGCGGCGGCCATCATGAATGCCCTGTCGCTCCTGGCGGCCCGTCCTTAGGCCGGTCTGTTTGTGAACAATTCGGGATCGGCGCCCGGAAGAACATCACGAACGCCACCGCGGCACTTCATTAATATTGTTTTCGTTCTTGACGGGAAACATCGATAAAAAAAGCTGGGGGCGAACCGGACGGTTCGCCCCCGAGTTGTTTCTCTTGTTCGGTGATGATTACTCGGCGGCGGCTTTGATTGTCCGCTCATGCAGCGGCTGAACCGGCCGGGCGGTCATGGGGAAGATCGATGTGAATTTCTCGACCTGAGCCTTCGAGACCTCGATCGAGCTTTTCATGACCATCCAGTTGACCCCTTCGGAGCAGGGAGGGGTCGTCAGCGAGCCGGGATAATTGGAGTAGGTCTTCTTGGCGGGGAGAAAATCGGCCGGATTGAGGGTGACCTGGGCGACCGACTTTTCCTTGCCGACCTCCGTCGGGAGGTTATCCCAAACGGCTTTGATCACCGCATTCTCCTTTCCGGCATTCATAAACACCCCGACGACCGCCAGCTCTCCCTCCGCGCTTTTGTGGACGAGATGAACTTCCATGTCCCCCGATTTTCCGCTCATTTTATGCTCGCTCGGGCTGTGGAAGTGGAATTGAAGGAGCTCATATTTCTTTCCCCCCACGGTGATGGAGCTTCCTTTCGGAACGTTCACCTGAATCGTGTGGCCGTTGTTGACGATGCCGATGGGGGCCGCCTTGTAATCGAATTGAATCGGGCTGAGCTTCTCCGGCTTGCCGGAGGTGATATCGATGGGGGATTGGTTCTTTCCTGTTTTGCACGTCTGAAATTCGGGGGCGATCTCTCCCCAGTGTTCCGGTCCCTCTTTTCCGGCGTATTCCCAATGAGGAGCGTGCCCTTGTTCGGCCGTTGCGGTGATCGGCGCGAGGAACGATAACGCAAAGCTGCATGTAGCGAGCAGGCGAGCTGTTCTGTTCATACGGACCCTCCCTATGACGATGGTGTATGGTTCGATTCTTCCGCCGAGGCGGAAGGCAAAACCCCTCTTCCCGGGCCGGCGCATTGGTGGACGTGCCGGCCGCGGACCAATCCTTCCCCCCAATAAAGGCCGAGCAGGTCACCTCCGGCGCGCCGCTTCAGCAGGGTCCTTCCAGTGATGAAAGACCGCTCGTCGGCGTGCGAAGAAACATTCGCCGCTCTTCCCTGGGGCAAAGTGTATCGATTTTGGTATCAGAATCACCGGCTCTCTGTCAAGCAGAATACACTTCCGTCAAGAGAAATGTCCAAAAAGAGCGCCGTTGATTTCACCCCGATGCGCTTCAGCGATGAAGCCGGCGGGAGCGGACTCGGGTTTCTGCCGATCGTTTACAAACCCGTTGCCTTTCCGATTTCATTTGGCTATAATTCGATGAACTCTTTGGGGGAATGGAATCATGTCGGTACAGAAGACGATGGAGCAGAGGATCCTTCTTCAACATGAAGAGCCGCTTAAAACGCTCGACGATTATCTCGCCCGCGGCGGCTTCCAGGCTTTGAAAAAGGCCCTCGGAATGACGCAGATGCAGGTGATCGACGAGATCAAACGGGCGAGCCTTCGCGGTCGCGGCGGCGCCGGTTTCCCCACCGGGATCAAATGGGAGGGGGTTTATAAGAAGCAGGCCGACATCCTCGGCATGGTCCCCACGAAATACCTCGTCTGCAACGGCTCCGAAGGAGAGCCGGGCACCTACAAAGATCGCTTCCTCATTCAAAAGAATCCCTACGGCCTCATCGAAGGGATGATGATCGGCTCTTACGCGGTCGGAACCTATAAAGCGATCATCTGCATCAAAGAGATTTTTAAGAAGGAGATCGCCATCCTCCAGCGGGCGCTGAAGGAGTGCATCGACGCTGGCTACGTCGGCGAGAATGTCATGGGAACGGGGCGAAACCTTCCGCTCGAAATCGGCTTCGGTCCCGATTCCTATCTTCTGGGAGAGGACCGGGCGCAGTTGGAGGTGCTCGAAGGAAAACCGGCCTGGCCCCGCGCCAAAGGGATCATCCCGGTCGAATACGGCCTCTTCGGCCAGCCGACCGTCGTCAACAACGTCGAGACCCTCTCGACCGTCCCCCACATCCTGCTGCGGGGCGCCGATTGGTTCAAATCGATCGGGACGGCCGATACCCCCGGCACGATGATCTTCACCCTCACCGGCGATGTCAACCGACCCGGAATGTATGAGCTGCCGATGGGGACCCCGCTCCGGACCTTGATCGAGGTCTACGGCGGCGGCGCGAAACTCGATCGCCATATCCGGGCGGTCTTCTCCGGCCCGACCAACGCCGTCATTCCGGCCGACAAGCTCGACACCCCGCTCGACTTCGCATCGATGCGGAAGATCCCCTCCGGCATCGGCTCCGGCGGTTTTATCGTCTACGACGATACGGCGTGTATCCTGAAAGCCGGCCTCAACTTCGCCCGTTTCCTCGCACTGGAGTCGTGCGGGCAGTGCGCGTCGTGTAAGACCGGAACGGGCCGGATCGCCTATCGGCTTGGTTTGCTGGAAGAGGGGAAAGCGACGCAGGAAGAGGTCTTCGCGATCTTGGAAGACTGTCTCCACACCAAGGGCTCGGGCCGCTGCTACCTGGTGACCGAGACCGGAATCGACATCAGCAGCATCTTTTATAACTTTCCCGACGACGTCGTCGAGCATCTGGAATACGGCTGCTTGAAAGATCGCCATCTCCCCTTGCCGAAGATCAAAGATTTCGACGAGGCGACCCATACCTTTACGTACGACGAGAAGTATTTCGAGCGGAGCTTCGCGGAGGGGCGGTACATCATCGAGCCGGCGCTTTAAAAGCGGGTGAAATAGGTTCTATTTGTGTGCAAGGCCGTCATTCCCGCGAAAGCGGGAATCCAGAAGCCGTTTGAATCGAAAAGCGCTGGATCCCCGATTGGATCTTCGGGAAGGACAAACAAGAAAAAACCTTCCTAGAAAACAAGAGCGGTCACCCGGTTCGTCGGCGTTCGCCCGTCGGGCCCCCGGCCTCCAATCAAATAAATCGTTCCATCCAAGTAGACGGTCGCCATCGCCACCCGCGCATCCGGCATCATCGGCAGGTCGATCCATTCTTTTGTTTTAGGATCAAGAAAGGCCGTCCGATCCTGCACCCGGTCGCCGCTGTGCCCGCCGAAGACGTAGACCGTTCCGTTCACGAGACAACTTCCTACCCCGGCTGCACGCCACGGCAAGTGAAATTTCGGATCAACCGACCAGCGGTTTTCCGCCGGATCGTATTGCTCGATCAGATCGTAGTTGTGAAAAGAGCCGTCGCGAAAGCCGGCGCCCCCCATCGTCCAGATCTTCTGCCCGAATGGCACCGCTGCCAATGAGAAGCGGGGGGTCGGCATCGGGGCAATCTCCCGCCATCCCCCTTCTTTCCGATCGAGCCGTTCGGAAAAGGCGAAGGCCGGATCGGTCATCGGACCGCCGGTTGCCTCCGGATGATGCCCGCCGAAGAGATAGATCATGTCGTTAAAGACGGTCGCCGCCGGCGCGTCGTGTCGCTGAAGCAGGTCGGGCCCTTTCGACCAAGCACCGGTTTTCGGATCGAAGATCTCGACCACTGTAAGAAAATTGAAGGTTCCGTCCGGACGCCGAAACCCTCCTCCCATGACGTAGGCTTGGTCGTTCAAGTTCACCGCGACTACCCCCGATCGCAGCGTCGGCATCTCCGGACCGAATGTCCACCGATCGCTCTTCGGATCGTAGACCTCCACCGTTTGCAGGCTTTTAAATTCCGGCCCTCCCCCGCCGAAGACATAGATCTTCCCTCCGATCGCCACCGCGCCGCAGTGCGAGCGGAGGGTGTTCATCGGTGCCAGGTTGATCCAGGAAGATCCGGTCGGCATCATCAACATCTCACCGCGTGGTTTCTGATCGCTTCATTTTGCCATAATCGCTTTCATTAAACGAAAAGTCGCCACCCCTTCCTCGGCGAGTCCTCCCTTTTCGAATAAAGGACTTTCGAAGCGGATGTACCGATGAATCTTCAAAAACGGCCGGGTCGCCAGCGCCGCTTCGACCGTCCGCCGGTTGTCCTTTCGGATCTCCAGGAGCAGTTCGGGCCGTTTCTCCCACTCCCAAAGGGTCGGGGCCATGAGAATGTAGAGCTTCTGATCGGCGAGCCGGTCGTAGGCGTTGAGAAGGTTCTGCTTGTATTGTTCGAGATGGGGTCCCTCCAGGATCAAAGCGAAGACAAAGTGATGCCCCCACCAGAAGAGGGATCGGAAGGTGAACTTCTCTTCTTGGGAAAAGAATTTTGGAAAGTCGAGGTACTGGTAGGGGAAATCGTGAAGGTGTTCCCCTTTCACAAACTGTCCGACCTGCAGATCGACCCCTTCCGGCGCCAGAAAGGATCCGTCCGCCAGCGCTTCCCGGAGGGAGAGATGAAGCTGTTCTAAAAGCTGCTTCACTTTCCGTGTGATGACCGTCTTGGTCTGAAAGAAATGGGTGTCTTGTATGAGGCTGCGTTCGGCCTCGGTAAACTGGATCGATCGGTCCTTCAACACGGGCTGCTCCTCGGGGTCGAACGGGCTGAAATGGAGGATAATGGTCCCGGAGAATGCTGTCAAGAAATTAAAAGAGGGGCGACGCGCGCCCCTCTTTGGAAAGAATGATAGAATGAAGGCCTAGGCGACCTTCGGCTCAAACCCTCTCTCCTCCATCGGAGGGGTTTCCGTTCCTTCCATGAAATCCTTGAAGCGCTTGAGGTCTTCCTCAATCTGCTGCGACGGCTCTTCCCCGAAGAGCTTTGCGAAGGCCGCCCCGATTTTTCCGCCGGGCGGGTTGTATTGGATCATCACGCGGACCTGGGTCCCTTCCGGCACCCGATCGAAGTGAACCGATCCGGTGTTGTCGACGTCGGCCCCTTCGAGCGATTTCCAGGAGATGAGCTCGTTCTGCAGGTCTTTGATGATTTCGGCATCCCATTCGACCGTCGTCCCGGCGGGGGCCTTGGCGACCCAATGGGACCGACGCCCGTCGAGAACCGTCACCGATTTGAGATGATTCATGATCTCCGGCAGGTTCCCGAAGTTTCTCCAAAAATGATAAAGAACCTCAGGGGGTTTCCGAATAATCACACTCTTCTCGACCTTGATCCCTTCTATCTTTCTTCTCATGGGGCCTCCTCAAACAATGTTTCTTAGATAGCGTTTCTGTGTAACCTTAATCACTCCCCAGATCAAATTATCCTCTTCGAAGGAGAGCTGTCTACCTGCTCGAACGGATTAATCCGTTGGGGCGAGCCTTGATCCAATAGACAGCCGCCCCCCGTTTCTTGTCGAATAAAGCTTGACACCCACCCCATGAGGTCGGTATGATCCCTTCATTCGTAAAAGCAAAGGCTTGTCATGAAAACAAATCCCTTCGCAACCCTCTTTTTTCTCTCCTCTATTTTTCTGATCATTCTTCACTTCCCGCCCGCCTTCGCAGAGACGCCGAGCTCCTCTGAGACCATTTCCGGAGAGGTCTCGAAAGACATCTATTACCATACCGAAGGGCCCGTGTCCGGCCCCCCTGCGCCGAAGATGTCTTACCCTGAGAGTTACGGTCGGAGCGGAGGGATCGACGGCCGCTCGATTCTCTGGTTTTTTATTCAACAGCACTTCTTTCTTGGGAGCTTCATCCTCGGAGTTCCGATGATCGCCTGGATGATTGAGCTCTTCAGCCATCTCCGGCGTCGCCGCCATCGGGAGCAGTCGCAGATACAAGACCGCCTCGCTCGGGAGATTATGGAGATCGGAATGCCTTTCTATCCGATCACGATCTTCTTCGGCGTCGCATTGCTTGGGGCGTTTCTCTTTCTCTACAATTCGTTCTTCCAGTATATGGCCCAACTCTTTCGGCCCATTGTCTACCTCTATGCCATTTGCTTCGTTCTGGAGAGTGTTCTGCTGTACGGCTATACACTCACCTGGGAGCGATGGCGGAACGGGGATCGCAAGTGGCTTCATCTCAGCCTCGGAGCCCTGACGGTGACCAATGGCGTGGTGATCGTCTGCTTGGCGAATGCCTGGATGGCCTTTATGATGTCGCCGGCCGGGATCGATTCCAAAGGCCGCTACCTGGGCGATGTTTGGCGGGTCATGCACACCGTCCTTTGGAATCCGCTCAATGTCCACCGGATTCTGGCGAGCATCATGTTCAGCGGGGCGGTGATCGCGGCCTATGCCGGTTACCGGATGCTGACGACGCGCGATCTTGCCAAGCGCGCCCATTTTGATTGGATGGGGCATGTAACGATCATGATCGCCATCGTCAACCTCTTTCTCCTCCCCTTTGCCGGTTACTGGTTTGCCAAGATGATCTTTATCTATCGGCAGCGGATGGGGGTTACTTTGATGGGGGGCCAGATGAGCTGGCCCTTCGTGATCCAGGCGATGCTGATCGGCCTCATTTTTATGACGGTGACCTACTACCTCTGGCAGGGAACCTCCCGAATGAACGGCTCGGAGCGGTATAGCCACCTGGTTAATTATCTGCTCGTCATCCTGACCGTTTCCTTTATGATCTGGACGACCCCCCACACCCTTCCGGCGAGCCAGACCGAGATCAAGGAGATGGGGGGGGCGCAGCATCCGATCGTCGGCTATTATGGGACGATGGCTGCGAAGAACACGGCGATCAACACGATGATCCTCGCCTTCAGCCTCTGCATGATCATCTTCAAACGATGCAACAAGGAGATCACGGTCGCCTGGAGAAAATGGGGGAACGTCGCCCTCATCGTCCTCTTCGGGGGGGCGGAGCTGATCGTGATCTTCCTCGGCGTCTATGGCTTCTATGTGCCGGCCAACGTCCGGGTCCGATTTGCCTTTCCGCAGTTTATGGCGGCGATGATTGCGCTGGGGGGAGGTTATTTCCTCAATTGGCTCATGCTCCGGAGAGCCCGGCCGCTCGGTCCGATCCAATGGGGAAAGCTGCCGGTCGGCGGCGTGATCGCCCTCTTCTCTCTCGCCGTCTTCATCACGATGACGATGGCGTTGATGGGATATATCCGCTCCTCGGTCCGTCTCGATTGGCACATCACCGAGATTATGCAAGATGCCACCCCTTGGGCGGCGACCCCGAGTCTCACCTATGCGCTCGGAATGGTCCTGCTGAACGTGGCGATCTTTTGGCTGTTGGCGGCGCTGATCTTCTGGGCCGGTAGCGGCCGTAAAATCGCTCTTCCTTCCAAGGCAATGGAAGGTTCGGGCGTTGCCGAGACGAACGAATCGCTGCCGTCGTAAAAAATATTCGGTCGCTGACCGCGTTATCCCTTCCAGGCTTATCCCTTTAAATTTTCATTGACATCTCCTCTTCATCCCTGCTATTAGGATCGTCGCTTCTCAGAGAGATCGATTCCTATCAAAAAAAAGATCAAAAGGAGAAAAAATGCGGAAAGCTTTGATCGCAATGGTGATCGTCGGATCACTCCTCATCGTAAATGCCGGCCTTGCCCGAGCCGACGGGGCCAAATCCGGGCTCTACGTGGGAGCCGATTTGGTCTTCAATGTCCCTGAACAAGACCTCCAGGGTGATTTTGCCGATGTCGATCCCGGCGCCGGATTTGATGTGAAGCTTGGCTACCGATTTTCAATTCCGCTCGCAATCGAAGTTGAATGGGGGGGAACGGGTCACAAGGTCGGCGATGTGGATGCGGGGATCGGGTTTTTAGTCATTGATCTCCGGTACTTTCCGTTCGTTTTCTCCGACCGGCCGCTCTACCCCTATGTTCGGGTCGGGGTCGGCGGCTATGCGCTCGTCATTGACAATTTGAGAGACCCTTCAGGTCGGCGGGACGATCTGAAGCTGACCGGCGGCGGGGTGGATGTGGGAGTCGGATTCGATTACTTCTTGACCCCGGAGGTCACCCTCGGCGTCGAAATCACGCAGCGGTTCGTGAAATATGACGACCTCGATTACCTCGACGCCAAGCTCGTTGAAGATGTGAAGGGGGCCATGACGAGCTTGAATGGGGGTCTCCAATATCATTTCTGACCGGGGTTTCTCATTGAGAGTCCGGCGATAAAGAAGATTCCGTTCCTTCACTCTCAGGGAAAAAAAAGTTGAATCTGCCTTGACAATACCGCTATCATTGTATACGGTATATAACTGTTTCAAATAAAACCAAGCAGATAGTATATACCTGTTCGAGCAAACCAACCCAGTTAGACCCAAGCACTCTGAAGAACGTGTGAAGCAAACCATGAAAAATCGATCAAGGAGGTTACTGATGAGAAAGCTTCCTGTAGTGGTTGCAATGCTCTTTTCGTTGACGATTGTTCCCTCCGTTTTTGCGGCGGGGTACGGCGCAGCGGGTTGCGGTTTCGGTGGCAGTTTGATCAAGGAGAATAAGATCCTTCCCCAGATCGGGGCCTGGTTTCTCAACGGCCTTTTAGGGAATCAAACCTTTGCCATGACCTCCGGCACCTCTGATTGTGGCGGGATCAAAGGTACGATGGCGCAAAAGGATCAGGAGCAATTTGTTCAAGAAAATTACGGTACGCTTGCCAAAGAGATGGCCGTCGGTCAGGGAGAGGGGCTGAACACCCTTTCCGATCTGTTGGGCTGCCCGGTCGAGCAGCGGGAGACCGTCGCTTCCTATGCGAAGCAGAATTACCCCTCCATCTTCAAGGATGAAAACACCGCGCCGACCGAGATGCTGGCGGCCTTGAAGAAAGGGATGTCGAACGAGCCGGTCTTCGCTTCTTCCTGTAATAAAATTTAGGAGAGCGTGATTTCGAGTCTGGCGACACCTCGCCGGGCTCTTTATACTGACAACTCGGCTGATAACTGATTCCTACAGGAGGATCACATGAAGAAGTTCTTTTTGGCAATGGCTGGAATCTTGCTCTTTGGCTCTTCGGCGTTTGCCGCGGCTTACGGAGATGCCGGCTGCGGTCTCGGCTCCATGCTTTTCAAAGACCAACCGGGGGCCGTTCAAATTTTTGCGGCGACAACCAATGGAACCGCGTTCAATCAGGCGTTCGGCATCACCTCGGGGACCTCGAATTGCGATGCCAAGTCGATCATCTTGGCGGAGCAAGAGCGGTTTGCCACCCACAATTTTTCAGGCTTGGCCAAGGAGATGGCGGCGGGACAGGGAGAGCAGCTGGCGACGTTCGCCGACCTGCTCGGCTGCCCGAGCGTGAAACAGACCCGCTTTAATTCGATCGCGCAACAAAATTATAAGGCGATCTTTGCAAGCGAGACGACCACACCGGTCGAGATGCTCACCGCGGTCAAAACCGTGGTATCGAGCGATTCGGAACTGGCCACCGCCTGCAGCCAGGTCCAATAGAATATCGTTCTTGATGTTTAGGGGATACGATCGTTTCATCTCACACCGGCGATCGTATCCCCTTTTTATTTCGACGCTCCTCCCGTCGGGCGAGTCGTACGGATAAAGATTTTCTGGCCGATCGGATTGACCGAAGAGAGATGCCTGGATTAAAAAGCAAAATTGCGGCGATCGTCCTGGTCGTTCTGATCGGCTGGAGTGCCGGTGATGCATTCGGAGCCGGTGAAGCGCAAAAGGCCTATCTGAGCTCGCTGATTGAACAGGCGATCCAAAAGAATCTCGCTCAGGAGCGATATTGGCATCTCCTGCTTTATTACAAGAAAACTTTTTTCGGAAAGATTGAGAGCGAACAGGACAGCCCCGCCTTCTTCAATGCACCCACCGGCAAGACCGATCCCCAGGCCGAATTAATCGCTACCCTGGAGGGTTTTTTTAAATCTCCGGAGGAGCTCGGCCCCCAGCAAGAACATCCGCAGTGTGATTTCCCCGCCCGTTATCATTGGCTCAAATCCCAGCTTGATTTTGATCCCGACCGGCTTCCGGAACGGCGATGTGAGCGGCTTGAGAAGTGGCTGCAAGATTTGAATCCGGAGCGGATCACCCTGATCTTCTCCTCAAGCTACATGAATAATCCGGCCTCCATGTTCGGACATACCCTCCTTCGAATCGACAAAAAACGAGAAGGACCGCAACAGAAGTTGCTCAATTACGGCGTCAACTATGCCGCCGTGCCCGACTCGACGAATCCGTTAATTTATACGCTCAAAGGGGTCTTCGGGGGCTTTAGGGGGGTCTTTTCTCTTTTTCCCTATTACGTGAAGGTTCAGCAATACAGCAACTTGGAGAGTCGCGATCTCTGGGAATATGAGTTAAATTTCACCGAAGCGCAGATCAATGCATTTTTACTTCACCTCTGGGAGCTCGGAGGGAATTATTTCGATTATTACTATTTCCAAGAGAATTGCTCGTATCATCTTCTTTCGTTATTAGAGGTGGCGAACCCCGATCTCCACTTAACCGATCAGTTTCGCTTCCATGTGATTCCGGGAGACACGGTCAAGGTGGTGACCCAAAGTAATACGTTGGTCGCCAAAAGGGTCTACCGCCCCTCTTTATTAAGCCAAATGAACAACAAGCGCCTTCAAATGACCGAAGAGGAGAGGCAGCTATTCTACCGTCTGGTGAGAGAGCCGTCGCAAATCGAAACGGAAGCATACCAAGATCTCAGCGTGCAGTCAAAGGCGACGGTTCTGGATGCCTATTTGGACTATGCCCAGTACCAGAACATGAAAAAATCAAAAACCGCCGAGGTGATCGACAAAGAGACCCGAAAGATTTTGTTGGAGCGAAGCAAGCTCGATTACCGGCGGGTCGACCTGCCGGAGGTGATCCCATTTTCGACGCCGCCGGAGCTCGGTCACGGAAGCGCACAGGTTCGATTGGGGTTCGGCGCCAATGAGGAAGAGAGCTTTGAGGAGATCTCCATCCGGCCGGCCTATCACGACCTGCTCGCGAAGGATGTCGGGTACGGCAAAGACTCTCAGATTCTCTTCCTGGAAACGACCCTTCGTTATTATAATGAAATAGAGAAAACCAGGCTCGACCGGTTCAAATTAATCGATATTATCTCGCTCACCCCATACGATACTTTATTCCGGAAAAAGTCGTGGCGATTTAGCATCGGCGTCGATACGATGAAGGATCTCGATTGCGGCTACTGCAACGCGTTTAAAACGAAATATGGGGCCGGCATCACCTATCAGCCCAACCCCTTTCCATCGATTGTCTTTTATTCGCTCGCCGACTTCGAGTTGGAGATTGCGAGGC
>SCUR01000445.1 GCA_004297235.1 Candidatus Manganitrophaceae bacterium
TATGAAACCACCCAAGGGAGAATCACCCATCTGATTCAGTCGTTGTCGAAGACCTTTTGGGTCGAGATAATCACCAATGCCAAAACGGTTTACGATGACGTCCAGCAAAGAATTGTCTCGAATCCGAACCTGACGGTCAAGTTTGTCGAGCCGAAATTCCTCCCGCTCGATTTTGCCTATCGGGACAACCTCGCCAAAATCTTCGTGCAATACACCGATGATTTTTTTCTTCCGAACACCGATTTTAAAATTTGGAAAGCGGCCGCATTTGACGACTTCTGGGGACACATCTCGACCTGCTCGTTTCCGGAGATCCAAGTAGTCGATGCGGACATGATGATGATCCCGTTGATGTCCCATGATGATTCGCCCTGGGAGGAGACCGATACTTTTTACACGACCCTGCTGTTTATGGCGAAGGAGGCGGGGGTCAAGATCGTCGGCTATCAACTCTACCCCGTCTTTAGCGGCGTAAAATTGATGCCGAAATTGATGGATGCAATTCTGGTCCGAAGAGAATTTGAAAAGGAGTTCCACATTAAGATGGGTATGCCTCCGGACAAAGTTCATCTGTTGACGGAGGAGAAGGATATCTACTCTCTTTCCACCATCGAGGACGTTTACAAAAACCATCTTTACAACTCTCAGGTTGAAGTCGGTCGGGATGAGTTGGCGGTGGTCGTCTGCAATCATGGGAAACTGAGGCCTCAAATCATCGAGATCTTCAAGGCCATCGAGGAATCGAAGATTCCGACTGTGTTGTTTCTAATCAAACGAGACTTTGTGATTCGGGAATTGAAGGAAGACGAGATCATCAAAGATCTTTTCTTCGATCCGATTAAAAGGATTGGGTGTCGATTTTTTTTGGTGGAGCAACAGAGTCTGGTCCCGATTGCAATGACCGCCGATGTGGTGATTTCTCCTTCTTACGTCGTCCCCTTGGAGTTTGCAGCGCGATATGACATCCCTGCCTGGGTCTATAACCGTTGCTATGATCCGCAGCCCGATGTGAATGGCGTGAAATTCATGAATCATCTGGAGGATCTCAAGGCGGCCTTAAAGAAAGCGTATGAGGCCAAGAGGAAGAAGGTCGGAGTCGCCGATGTATTAAACCGTCTCACGGGGAGATTACATGAAGTTAAAGCATAAAAAGATTGCTTGCTTTCTGGCGCTCCCTCATCATACCCGGTTTTTCATCCCGCTCCGAGAGGAGATCAAAAGAGAGGGGGGAGAGATTTCGTTCATCGTCCCATTATCAGACTATCCCTTCGAGAGAGATTTGATCAAGCGGAATCTCTCCTTTCGGTATTTTACGGATTACATGACGGAGCATGTGCGGCGGAAGGTTCAAGAGGCCCATATTGCGCTGGCGGATATATGGAAGGAGACCGTCTACAAATGGGACGGCTTCGGTCGGTGGTCGTTGTTCAAGCAGGGTTGGTTTTTCGACTCACTTGTGGAGGAGTACTTCTGCATGGAAAAGTATATCGAGGTTGAAAAGCCCGACATGTTCATCGCCCACCATGAATGCAATCGATGGGGGCAGATCATCGGAGATCTGGCTAGAAAAAAAGGGGTCCCCTTCGTGACGTTTCAGGAGGGGGATTACTACAACGACTATATCGGGTTCGTCGTCCATACCGAGTACTCCGATGTCGATTTGCTATGGGGAAATAAGACGAAGGAGGTATTGAAAGAATATCAGTGCTCGGACGATAAAATGTTTTTGATCGGAAACACCCATATCGACAGCGCCATCAAGACCTATGGTTGCTCCGAAGCAGTGCTTAAGCTCAAGAAAGAGCTTTCCATCCCTCACGATAAGAAGGTGATTCTTTTTCTGGTCGATATTAAATATGGGGGGATTGCCGATCGGGAGGTCTGGACGCAGTTCTTAAAGGGATTGGATCAATTGGGGCAAGAGGCGGTTCTTCTCTTCAAATGGCATCCCAGCGTGTTTCAGGGGGCGTATGAAAAAATAGAAGCGATGTTCAAGGAAATTTTTCCGTCGGCCGTTCTTTATTACATGTATGACCCTTATAAGTTGATCGCCGTCTCGGATTACTGCGTGACGTTGGGAAAAACCACCTTGGCGGTCGAGGCCCTTGCCTTCGGGAAACCGCTCTTCGCCCTTCCGACCTCGGATACGCTCGACGACTACTATGTCAATATGGGGATCGCTCAAACCGCCTTCCCTCCCGGGAATTGGTCGAATCTGCTGAATACGGTGAGGAACGGCGTTCCTCCGGAGGTGACGGAAAAAGTGGATCAGTATCTGAAGGAATATTTTTATAAGCTCGACGGTAAATCGGTCGAGCGGGCGATCGAGGTCATGGGGACGATTTTTGATACTCGGAGCGGGCGCATAAAACCGAAACGCCTCAAGCTTACAGAGGCGATTGCGGGCCGGATCAGTGTGATCGTCCCTTCCGGTTCCGACCCCGAAGCGCTCCTTGCGACGATGACATCGCTTGCTGAAAAAGTGCAATGGTCCGATTGGGAGGTGGTGATCGTCGTGAACGATGAGGAGATGAAAAAATTCCTCCCGGCGCTCTCGGGTGATGTGCGGATTGTGGAGGCGAAAGAGGACCGGCTCCCATTCCTTTACAACAGAGGGGCGGAGCAAGCCACGGGCGACCGGCTTGTTTTTATGAAGCCGGGGGTTCTTTACCTCAAAGGGGATGGATTGTCCGACGCCATTCGGGACGGCGTCGCGGGGGTGCCGATTCGGAATGTAGACATGACCCCTTATTGTCTCGGGATAGCCTTTGACTTCAACGCGGCCCCTTACCGGGTCACGACAGAGGGCTTGGCGCCGAATGATCGGCGCCAGAATCCCGAGTTCGTCGGAGGAGGGATGATCGGCGTGGGGCGGGCGCTCTTTGAGTTGATCGGAGGATTCGATGAAGGAATAGCCGATCATCTCTCCGAGGTCGACTTTTGTCTTTCCGCAAGAGAGAAGGATCATCCGCCGCGATATCTTCCGGAATGTCTCGGTGTTTTATTTAAAGAGACATTCACCCCGATCTCCGGTGACGAGGTCTCGGATTCGGATGAGTCGTGGAAACGGAGGGTCCGGTTTTTCGCCAAGTGGGTGGGGCGGCTTCCGAAGGACGAGAACTTCATTCACTTTGCGAAAGAGCTATTGAAGGTGTAATGCACAGAGGCGGGAAACCTTTGACGAAGAACGAACCGAATAGGAGATCGGCGTAGATGATCATCGAAGTCAAGAGTGTCAAACTGGGTCCTCTGAAAGTGGAATCGGATCGGCTAATCACCTTCCCGGAGGGAATTCCCGGATTTTCGAATGTGAAACGATATTTCCTCATCGAGAATGATAAAGGACATCCTTTTGGTTGGCTTCAAGCGGTCGAGGATCCGGAGCTTGCCTTTGTCGT
>SCUR01000446.1 GCA_004297235.1 Candidatus Manganitrophaceae bacterium
AAGTCGGCGCATCGCTTCTGGTGGTTCTCGGCATCATGGCCCTCACGGCGTATGCCGCGAAGCGCTTTCTCGGATCGCGATTGGGGATGTGGCGCGCGCAGCCCCTCATTCAGGTGTTATCGACCGCTTATCTCGGACCGAAAAAAGAGATCGCGGTGATCGAAGTCGGCAAGGAATATCTCGTGGTCGGCATCACGCCGACGCAGATCTCCCTGTTGACGCGGCTGGAAGGCCCCCCGCTTCCGGCGAACCGAATGGAGACGAGGGAGGATGCCCGATCGGTATGAAGCGGCGAGGCCTTCTCAGCGGAGTGTTTTTGTGCGGTTTGCTCCTGATCCACGCAGTCTGGGCGATCGGGGGGGGCGGGCCGGCCTTCGCGGCCGACGTCCCCGGCGGGGCTCCCTCCTTGACGATCAATTTGGGGAACGGCACGCCGCAGCAGATGTCGGCGGTCGTTCAGATCCTTCTTCTTCTGACGGTTCTCTCCCTCGCGCCGGCCCTGATCATGATGGTCACCTCCTTTACGAGAATCGTGGTCGTTCTCTCCTTCTTACGGCATGCGCTGGGAACGCAGCAGACCCCTCCGAATCAGGTTCTCATCAGCCTCGCCCTTTTCCTCACCCTCTTTGTCATGTCGCCGGTATGGCAAAAGGTCAATGCGGAGGCGCTGCAACCTTACTTGGAGCAAAAGGTCACCCAATCGGAGGCACTCGAGCGCGCGTCCGACTCGGCGAAAGGGTTCATGCTGAGGCAGGTTCGAGAGAAAGATCTCGCGCTCTTCGTCGACATGGCCAAGCTCCCCGTTCCGAAGTCTCCTTCCGAGCTTCCGATCCATGTGGTGATCCCGGCCTTCATGATCAGCGAGCTTCGGACCGCTTTCCAGATCGGGTTTTTGCTCTTTTTGCCTTTCCTCATCATCGATATGGTCGTCGCGAGCATTTTGATGTCGATGGGGATGATGATGCTCCCTCCCGTGATGATCTCCCTTCCCTTCAAGCTGATCCTCTTCGTCCTGGCCGACGGATGGTTTCTCGTGGTGGGGTCCTTGGTGAAGAGCTTTGCGTAACGTCCCGACAAGAGAGAAAGGAGAGCGATGACGACAGAATTGGTGATTGAGATGGGGCAGCGGACGATCGAGACGGCGCTGCTTTTGGTGGCGCCGGCGCTCCTCTTTAGTCTCGTGGCCGGGCTGCTCGTCAGCCTGTTTCAGGCGGTCACGCAGATCAACGAAGCGACGTTGACCTTTCTCCCCAAAATCTTGGCGGTTGCGCTCGCGCTCTTGATCTTCTTTCCCTGGATGCTCTCGATCATCATCGAGTTTACGAGCCGCATCCTCATCAACATCCCGAATTACGTTCACTAGGGGCCGTCAGAGTATGTCGTGGGTGCAGCCGCTTTTTCAATACGAGACCTCGTTCGTCCTGATCCTCTTTCGGGTCGCGAGTTTTATCGCGGCGCTGCCGATGGTGGGGGGGCGGAGTCTCCCCGGTCTTATCAAGGTTTCCTTGGCGCTGGCCGTGTCGTTGATCCTGGTGCCGATCGTGCCGATGCCGCCCCCCCCTTCGACGGTTTCGGCTTGGGTCATCGGTCTGGTCGGCGAGATGGTGATGGGGTGGGTCATCGGACTCGGATCGCAGCTGATTTTTGCCGCCGTCGATCTCGGCGGAGAAGTGGCGGGGCTTCAGATGGGGTTCGGCATCGCCAGCGTTCTTGATCCGAATTCCAACCAACCGACCCCTTTGATCCAACAGTTTTACACGCTGCTGGCCATTCTCGTCTTCTTCGGGATCCATGCGGACCATCTCGTCATTCGCGCGCTCGTTCACAGTTTTGCTTTTCTTCCCCCCTTGTCGGCCTCGCCGAGCGGGGTTCCGATGGAGGCGCTTGTCCGGACCGCCGGGCAGCTCTTTGTCGTCGGAATGAAAATCGCCCTCCCGGTGACGATGGCGCTTCTGTTGGCGAATGTCGCCTTGGGGATTCTGTCGCGGGTGGTTCCGCAGATGAATGTCTGGTTGATGAGTTTCCCGGTCACGATCGGTCTCGGTCTGCTGGTGATGGGGGCGACCCTTTCGCTCTTCATGGCGCTCCTTCAGGATCAAATGGCCGGCCTGGAAGGAACGATCGGGGGGCTGTTGAGGGGAATGAAAAACCCGTGAGGCGTGAGGGGTAAAAGATTTTAAAGCTTTTTGCCTTGACCCCTTACGCCTCAGCTCTCACGTCAATTAGGTTTTAACAATGGCAGAAGATCAGGAACGATCAGAGCAGGCGACTCCAAAGCGGCGTGAAGAGGCCCGGAAAAAGGGGCAGGTTCCCCGGAGCCGGGAGATCCACTCCGCCGCGCTGATTCTCGGCGGCGTCTTTGGCTTTTCGATGATGGGACCGATGGTGGTATCGGAGATGAAAAAGATCATGGTGCAGACCTTGGGCGGGCTTTCCTCCGCCCCGATGACCGAAGCCGCTTTCTATCAATTGGCGATCGCTCATTTCTCAAGGACCCTGCTGGTCATCGTTCCGGTGATGGGCATCCTCGGAGCGATCAGCATCGCCGTCTCCTTCGGACAGCACGGATGGGTCTGGTCGACGGGGGCGTTGGCGCCCGATTGGTCCCGAATCAATCCACTCAAAGGACTGCAGAAATTCTTCTCGATGCAGGCGGCGGCCGAGCTGATCAAAACCGTGATCAAGTTCCTCGCCGTCGGCGGACTCTCTTATCTTCTTATTCGGCGGGCGATTCCGACGATCACCGTCGCCATCCAGTCGGAGCCGTCCGAGATGACCGCCCTCGTCGGCAATTCGGTTTATCGGCTGGCGTTGGCGACCGGTTTTCTGATCGCTTTTCTCGGCGCGGCCGATTACCTCTTCCAGTGGTGGTCCCTTGAAAAAAGCCTTCGAATGAGCCGGCAGGAGATGAAGGAAGAGATGCGGCAGAGCGAAGGAGATCCGATGGTTCGGGCCCGCGTCCGGAGCGTTCAAAAAGAGATGGCCCGAAAGCGGATGATGGCCGATGTTCCGAAAGCGGATGTCGTGTTGACCAACCCGACCACCCTGGCGGTGGCGCTGGTGTACCAGCATGGAAAAATGAATGCGCCGAAGGTGGTGGCGAAGGGCGCCGGCTTCATCGCGGAGCGGATTCGAGAGATCGCGCGCCAACATGGCGTGCCGGTGATCGAGAACAAACCGCTCGCCCGCGCCCTTTTCAAAACCGTCAAGGTCGGCGACCCGGTCCCGTCGAAGCTCTATCGGGCCGTGGCGGAAATTTTGGCGTATGTGTACCGCTTAAAGGCGAAAACACGTTAGGCGTTA
>SCUR01000447.1 GCA_004297235.1 Candidatus Manganitrophaceae bacterium
TCGATCCCGACCCCTTTCAGGAAGATGCCGAGGACGGCATCCATGTAATGCCGCAGCGGGCTCAGCTCCGCCAAGTATTGCAGTCCGACCGGCATGCTTTCCACGGGGACCAGGGTCCCCGAGAGGAACATGATCGGAAACAGAGCAAAAAAGGAGATCAGAAGCGCCTGCTGGAGGGTCTCCGCAAAGGTCGCGACCAGAATCCCAATCCCCATACTGCTCACCAGGAACACCGCCGAGAAGAGGAAGAACAGGACAAGGTTCCCCCGCATCGGCACCCCGAACCAGGCCGCGACCAGCAGACTGGGGAGAAGAGCAAACAGACCGACCACGAATGTGGGAAGCATCTTGGCGACGATCATCTCAGCCGGCCGGATCGGGGTCACCATCATCTGTTCGATGGTGCCCGACTCCTTCTCCCGGACGATCCCGGCCGCCGACGTGATCACACCCACCATCATCGTGGCCAGCGCGACCATCGACAGCACCATGAAATAGCTGTATTTGAGCTCCGAGTTATACCAGATGCGCGGGCGGTATTCGACCGGGAGCGCGCCATTCGGGGCCGCAGCGGAACTCCGCATCCGCTCCAGCGCGTAATCCTGCACTATGCGCTGGGCATAGCCCTGAGCCACGCTTGCCGTGTTGGCGTTCGATCCGTCCAACAGAAGCTGGACCGAGACCGGAATCCCGGCAGCCAGTCTCCGGGAGAACTCCGGCGGGATCACCAAGGCGGCCAGAACCTTGCCGCGATTCAGCAGCGCCGCGATCTGGGTCTCCCGTGTGGCAACGTGCTTGACGCTGAAATAACCGGAACTGCGAAGGCGCTCCACCAGCAGCCGGCTGGCGGCGGAGAGATCGAAATCGGCGACCACCGTCGGTAGATTGCGCACGTCGAAGGAGAGCGCAACGGTGCACATGATCACCTCTCCCGTATACAGAAACAAAACCAGGAAGAGCATGATCCGGTCTCGCAAAAACTGGATCATTTCCTTGCGGATGACGGCCGTCAGGCGTGCAGCGTTGATCATCAAGGCGCCTCTTCGATCCTCCTCCCGATTCATGCCGGTCCCCCTTTGCGAGCCGCCGGTGAAGACGGCAACCGGGCCAACTGAAAGGCGGCCCAAAACTCCCAAGCGAGGAAACTTGCCAAGGCCAACCGCTCCGCCAGGCCAGGCATCCCATTCAATGAAACGGCAAGGAAAAGACCCGCCAAGGCGACGGCGGCAACCGTCGCCAATGCGAAGGAGAGTCCTCTACGCCCCCGCCAGAAGGGGTTCCCGGCAAACGCGGCCGAAAATAAAAAGAGCGCGACAAGCTCCAGCGGGAAGGAAACGGTCGCAGCCACCCAATGGACGAGTCCGACCGGGGTCCGAGCTGCTCCGAGCGGATCGGTCGGAAAGAGCGCGGCGACCGCGATTCCCGCCGCCGACAGGCCGAAGAGAACGACCGCCCAAGCGCGCAGCGGACCCGGGTCGAGCGATCTGCGCAGGCCCAGATCCAGAGCGAGGTTCCCGAGACCGTGGACGAGGATGCCGAAGACAAAAACCGATCCGAGGCGACCGTTCGCGAAGTCGCTCACGTAATGCGTCGTCCAGTCGATGTCGGCGCGCGTCAGGTGCAGAAGGATGAGCGCCGACACGAACAGGGAAGCGCCCAGCAGCCCGGCAATCCCATAGGCGGTCACGCGCCGCATGATGGC
>SCUR01000448.1 GCA_004297235.1 Candidatus Manganitrophaceae bacterium
GTCGATCAGGTTTACAGAGAACTTAATCTGATAGGTGTGGTTGAAGATCAGCACCCAGCTGTCGCGGACTTCCTGCCAGCCGCTGCGGACTTCCCATCCCGGATGAATGCATTTGACGTAATCTTCCTTGATCCAGAGGGCGTCCATCTCTTGGATATCGAGCTTTTCAAAAGCCTGGTAGAAAACTTCATTCGCTTTTCGAACCGCCTCGATGTCGGTCTCCACTTACTCCACCTCCCGCTGGTAGTCGTCGATCTCTCTCTGCAACCGTTCCCGATTCCACCCGAGCTCTCGTCCCATCTGGTCCGCGACCTGAGCGATTAGATTCGAATCCCGTTTAAAGGGACCGAGCGCCAGCGCCGTCCGCCGGCGCATAAAATCGCAGAGGCGCTTCGCCCTCTCCACCCGCACCGCATAGACCACCTCGGCGAGAAGGGGAAACCCCAAAGCGGTCAGGGGCTTCAGCAGTCCCCTTTCCTGGCGTCCCACGGAGAGGACGGCGTGGAACTTCGTCCCATAGGCCCCGATCAAATACCGGAGAACCTCTTCACTCAATCGATAGCGCTCCCGCGCGACCGGCACTTCCTCCTTCAAATACTCGGCCAGGGAGGTCATTTCCCCGCCGTAGAGAGGGGGATCTGCGTCCGGTCTCGGATGCGCCTTCAGCTCCGGAACCCGCTTTACCACCGCATCGACCGCCCGTTGAGCGGTCAATCGGAAGAGGGTGAATTTTCCGCCGGCCAGGACGAGCATCCCGCCCGATGTCCATTCGACGCTTCCCTCTCGGGAGACATCCGAAGCGGTTCCGGACGGCGCATAGATCAACGGCCGAACCCCGGCGTACCGTCCAATGACCTCTTCGGGTCCGAATTGCTCGCTGGGAAAGAGCCGTGCGGTTTCCCGAAGAAGCCAGGCGACCTCTTCCTCCTCGGCCCGAACCTCATCAAGGTCGCCCGTAAAATCAGTGTCGGTGGTGCCGATGAGGCTCTTCCCCTTCCAGGGAATGACGAAGAAGATCCGGCGGTCGTTCTCACTCGATACCACCACGGCATGGCTTCGGGTCAGGCTTGGGAAGATTAAATGGATCCCCTTGGTCGGCCGAATCCGGCGGGGAACCGCCCCCTCCATCCCGCAGATCGCATCGACCCAAGGGCCTGCCGCGTTGACGACGACGCGGGCATAAACATCATACTTCGCGCCGGTCAGGACCTCCTGCACCCGGACGCCGCAGATGCGTCCTTCTTCTCGAATCAGATCAGCAACGGCGACATAATTAAAAACCGACGCCCCCCACTCCTGCGCCGAGAGAAGAACGGCGAGACAGAGCCGGGCGTCATCCATCCGGCAATCATAAAAACGGGCCGCACCGACCAGGCTCTCTGATTTGAGGCCGGGCTCTTGCGTCAGCGCTTCTTCCGCACTGAGCATCCGGTGAGGTCCGATTTTTTTCGATCCGGCAAGGAGGTCATACAGTGTCATCCCGGCCCGGATCTTCCATCTTCCCCTCCCGTCGCCGCGATAAATCGGAAAGAGAAAGGGAAGCGGCCGGACGAGATGAGGCGCAAGCCGGGAGAGGGTATGGCGCTCGCGCACCGCTTCGTAAACGAGACGAAGCGCCCCCTGTTCGAGATACCGGATGCCGCCGTGGATCAGGTGAGAGGTTCGGCTGGAGGTCCCCCCCGCAAAGTCTCCTTTTTCAAAGAGGGCCACCGATAGTCCGCGCAGGGCCGCCTCCCGGGCCATTCCCGCTCCCTGGATTCCGCCGCCGATAATAACCAGATCAACGGGAGCGGTCTGTAGCCGGTCCAAACCCGATGCCATCGCCTATTTATATCCTACTTTCCGTAAGAGGTCAAATTGCGGTTGACGATCGGAGCGAGGCGAGATTATCATTGAAGTTTGAAGGGAATAACCGTTCTTCCGGAAGATAAGGAGTCGATCGTGACGTACCAAATTTCGCCTCAGGAGCTCAAACAGAAGAAGGAACGGGGAGAGCCGTTTCTGCTTCTCGATGTTCGTGAACCGATGGAGTTCGAATTCGCCCGCATCTCCGATTCGATGCTGATCCCTCTCGCGCAGCTTCCCTCTCGGCTGGGCGAGCTCGACCCCGAGCAGGAGATCGTCACCGTCTGCCACCACGGTGTCCGCAGCCTGACCGCGCTGGGAATTCTGGTTAAAAACGGATTCACAAAGGTGAGGAACCTCACCGGCGGGATCGACGCCTACTCTATCACGGCCGATCCGAGCATTCCGAGGTATCGGTAGCGGATGCAAATCGCCGACACACGACTCACCCTGCAAACAGGCGCTTACGTGAACGTTCATTGAAGCCCCCTTGACACAGGAATCTCCTTTACCGATGATGAAACTAAGGATGATTTTTATTCATTCGGAAGGAGGTTCCATGGCACAGAAAACGAACCCCAAAAAGGCAGACATCAAAAAAAGCGCCGCCGGGGCCCGAACACGCAAAACGGTCGAGGTCCAGCCGGAGGAGATTATTCACCTCTTGAAAGAGGTGGACGATCATCTCTCTTCCTTGTCCGAAGCGTACAACCAATATCAAGAGGCCTCTGCGCGGGTCCTGCAAAAGCTTGATCATTGGGAGGAGCGCTTTGGTCAGTTCGAATCGATAGTTTCCCGGCTCAAAGCGCTCGAATCGGAAGTCCGTGATCTGACGCGCGGCTATTTGGAGCGGATCGAGGCGCTGGAGCGAAGACAGGCGAACATCGAAACCCTTGAACGGAGACTGGAGCGCGAGGCGGCTTAGCGGGAAATACCGATCTCCAGGCACAAATTTCTTTGCCTCCCGTATTTTGTTCGTTGACATTTTCTTTACGCATTCATTACAATTTGGTATCTGGTTTTCTTGGCTTTCGCAATGATCAATCAACAAACGAGTCGGGGGGGAAAGATGGCCGGGGAGAAAGAGATCACGTCCGTTTTAAACGAACGTCGCCTATTTAAGCCGAAGAAAGAATTCAGCAAACAGGCTCACCTCTCCAGCTTTGAGGCTTATCAACGCCTCTACCGGAAAGCCGAAAAAGATCCGGAGGCCTTCTGGGCGGGACTGGCGAAGGAATTGGCCTGGTTCAAGCCCTGGAAAAAGGTCCTGGAGTGGAAGGCCCCCTTCGCGAAATGGTTTCTCGGCGGAAAGATCAATATCGCCTACAACTGCCTCGACCGGCACCTGGAGGGGTGGCGGAAAAACAAGGCGGCTATTATTTGGGAGGGCGAGCCGGGCGATTCGCGCGTCCTGACCTACCAAGATCTTCATCGTGAAGTGTGTAAGTTCGCCAACGTTCTGAAGGCGCAAGGAATCGTGAAGGGAGATCGGGTGGCGATCTACATGCCGATGATCCCGGAGTTGGCGATCGCCATGCTCGCCTGCGCCCGGATCGGCGCCACCCACTCGATTATCTTCGGCGGCTTTTCATCGACGGCGCTGCGGGATCGAATCAACGACGCCGAGGCGAGACTGGTCGTGACGGCCGACGGCGGCTACCGAAAGGGGGAGGTCGTCACCCTCAAAGAAAAGGTCGACGAGGCGCTGAAGGAAACCCCCACCGTTCAAAAAACCATTACCGTTCGGCGGACCAACACCCCCGTTCAGATGCAGCCTGATCGTGATCTCTGGTGGCATGACCTGATGAAGAGCGCCTCCGACCAGTGCAGCGCCGAGGCGCTCGATTCGGAGCACCCCCTCTTCATCCTTTATACCAGCGGGACGACCGGAAAGCCGAAAGGGGTCGTCCACACGACGGCAGGCTATCTGCTGGGAACCACCGTCACCGCCCGTTGGATCTTCGATCTGAAAGAGACCGATACGTATTGGTGCACCGCCGACATCGGCTGGGTCACCGGCCACTCGTACGTTATCTACGGCATTCTCTCCAACGGCGTGACGACCGTGATGTATGAAGGGGCGCCGACCTACCCTCAGCCCGATCGGCTCTGGGAGATCATCGACAAATACAAGGTGAATATCCTCTACACCGCGCCGACCGCGATCCGCGCCCTCATCAAAATGGGAGAGGAGTGGCCGAAGCGGCACGATCTCTCCAGCCTCCGGCTGCTCGGCACGGTCGGCGAGCCGATCAATCCGGAAGCCTGGATGTGGTATCACCAGGTGATCGGCAAGGGGCGCTGCCCGATCGTCGACACCTGGTGGCAGACCGAAACCGGCGGCATCATGATCACCCCGCTTCCCGGGGCCATCCCGACGAAGCCCGGCTCGGCGACTCTCCCTTTTCCAGGAATTGCGGCGGACGTGGTCAATCGCGAAGGGAAGTCCGTTCCGGCGAATGTCGGGGGATACCTCGTCATCAGGCGGCCCTGGCCCTCGATGCTCCGGACCGTTTGGAAAGACCCGGAGCGTTACAAAAAGCAATATTGGTCCGACATCCCGGGGATGTACTTCACCGGAGACGGCGCGCGGCGGGATAAAGACGGCTACTTCTGGGTGATGGGACGGGTCGATGATGTGATCAATGTCGCCGGCCACCGACTGGGGACGATGGAAATCGAATCGGCGTTGGTTTCACACGTCGCCGTGGCGGAAGCGGCCGTGGTCGGACGGCCGGATGAGCTCAAAGGAACCGCCATTTCCGCCTTCGTCACCCTGGAGATCGGAAATACCCCCAGCGACCAGCTGAAAGCGGACCTGCGCGCTCACGTGGTGAAGGAGATCGGGGCGATCGCCCGGCCGGACGACATCCGCTTCACCGAAAATCTCCCCAAGACGCGGAGCGGCAAGATCATGCGGCGGCTGCTTCGGGACATCGCCGCCGGGCGCGAGACCCTCGGCGACACCACCACGCTCGAAGACTATACCGTCCTTGCCAAGTTGCGGCAAGAGGAAGAATAAGGGAGGGGAAGATCCGCCCCGAGCTTTTTCAAGAGTGGATTTCAGCGGCCAATCGATATAGAATGAATCCATGAAAGGCTTGACTTTTATCCAGGTCCTGATACAATTTCTCATACCTCTGTAGGATATT
>SCUR01000449.1 GCA_004297235.1 Candidatus Manganitrophaceae bacterium
GTGTCGATCTATCTTCGTGCCGATCGGGAGGTCCCCTACGGCACGGTGGTCCAGGTGATGGATCTGATTAAGCGCGCCGGAATCGACAAGCTCGGTATTGTGACGGAACCGCTCCAGAAAGATTCCCCTTCCCGTTAAGCTCATGTGAGGCTCCGCGCGTCTTCGTTCCATTAGGAAGAGTGAGGCGCTCGGCGCACTAAGGATAAGCCTTCTCCGCCAGAACCTGAGATTATTTGCCGTGAGCGCGGACGCCGTTCCCGGCCGGGTCGTTCATGACCGGTCGAAGCGGCGCAGTCGACCGCCTCGGGCGGTTCATCCCATCGGGTGTGTCTTAAAGGGATCGTTCAGAGGACCCGGGGGTGGCCGCGACGGCGATTTCCCGGGTGATGCAATGGGTGGATCGATGTCAGTCGTCCGTTGGGGTTCGGACTGGGTCTCTGAGAGTGGAATCGTCCTCCGTCGCGCGGATGGCCTTTCTAAAATGATGGCCCTTTCATTCGCCCTTCATCTTGCATTCTTTTCTTTGATATTTTACGGGCGTTCCTTTTGGGGGCTTTCTCCCGCGTCGTCCCAGAGTTATCAGGTGACGTTGATCTCTCCGCCGGCCGCGCCGACCCCTTCATCGACCCCCGCGGCGCCCCCTGCGCCGACGCCTCGTCCGCCGGCCGCGCCGCCCCCTCGGCCCGCTTCGCCCCCGGCGGCCGCCCAAAAACCGATTCCGTCCAAGGGCGTTCCCCCGGTGAAGGCAGACCCGGAAAGATTGCAAGAATGGTGGAAAAAAAAAGTAGGATCGATTAAAATACCCACGGTTCAACCGAAGACCGATCCGGCACCGACGCAAAACGTGACGAAACGCCCGATGGTGAGTCCCAATCCTGTGGAATCGAAAACGATCACCCCTGAAAAAGAAGAGGCGGCCGCTCCGCAACACCCGGCCGCCCCGGCGCCCAAGCAGGAGGCGAGCAATCCGCCCCTCATTGCGACCGGAACCGCCGCGCTTAACGCCTCTTTATTTAAATTTCCTTACTACCTCAAAAGTATCGAGAATAAAATCAGCGGACAGTGGGCGCCGCCGCCGTCTCTTCTCCAGGAGGAGATCGTCGGCGCCATCGTTCAGTTCAACGTGACCCGGAGAGGACTCATCGAATCGGTTGAGATCGAAAAAAGCTCGGGCAATACACAGTTCGACCAGGCCGCCCTGCGGGCGGTCTATAATGCGAGTCCGCTTCCGCCCCTTCCCGAAGGTCTTACGGACGATCCGTTGAAGGTCCACTTCAGTTTTACCGTCCAGAGAGGTTCGTGAGCGTGCGGGGAAGGATTTTCGTTTTACTGTTTTTGGGATGGGCCGTGTCGGGGGCGGTAAGCGATGCCGCCGATGTCTTCATCGGGACGACCCGCTCCGGCTACGAGAAGATCCCCTTAATGATCGTTCCGTTTCAGGGGGAGAATTCGGTCGCCGAGCAGGTCTTGCTGGCCGAGACGGTCCTTCAGGCCGATCTGGAGCGGTCGCAGTTTTTTACGATCGTCGCGCGAGGTAAAGTGGCCTCTTCGCTCGGTCCCACCGGCGCGCCCGACGCCGCGATGATTTCCAATGCGGGAACGGCGGGCGTTCAGGTCGTGGCCTGGGCCCGGCTGGTGCCGCGGGGGGACGATTGGGTGCTGGAGAGTTACGCTTACGAGACCGCCAAGGGGGAACAGGTCGTTGCGGTGCGAATGGTCGGCGATCAGAAGTCGATCCGGATGATGGCCCACCGCTTCGCCGATAAGCTGGTCTCGCACTTCACGGGGGAGCCGGGCATCGCTCAGACGAAGATCGCCTATATTTCGGATATCAGCGGGAGAAAAGAAGTTTATTTGATGGATTACGACGGCGCCAACGAAATGCGGATCACGGCCGATCGGAACATTGTCGTTTCCCCCCGGTGGTCTTTCGATGCCGGGCAGATCAGCTATACCTCGTATCGGGAGGGTAACCCGGATATTTACTTCCTTGATCTGAGTAGCGGGCGTCGGCAGCGGATGATCTCTTTTCCCGGTCTGAATCTCTCCGCAGCCTGGTCGCCGAAGGGGGACCGGGTCGCCTTCGCCACGACGAAGGACGGCAATGCAGAGATCTACACGATGAAGCCGGACGGCACCGATTTAAAGCGGATCACCTTCAACACGGCGGACGATCTCTCTCCCTCATGGTCGCCGACCGGAAGGCAGATTGCCTTTACCTCCGACCGGGGAGGGAACCCTCAGGTCTATGTCATGGATGCCGACGGGTCGAATGTCCACCGCCTCACGTTCAACGGCGACTACAACACGTCGGCGTCGTGGTCTCCCAAGGGGGATTGGATCGCCTATGCCTGTCGCAACGAGGAAAAGCGGCTGAAGATCTGCATCGACAGCTCGGATGGACAGCAATCGGTCCGGCTGACCGAGAGCGGTCCGTGGGATGATGAAGCCCCCTCCTGGGCGCTCAACGGAAGGGATTTGACCTTTACCTCGAATCGGACCGGGAAAAATCAGATCTATGCGATCCATGCGGACGGAACCGGATTGGTCCGCCTGACGTCGAACGGGGCGAGCAACACGGCCCCGGCATGGTCGCCAAGATGAAGGCATCGCGGAGTGAGGACAAGTGGCCGCTCCTTTCCCTGGGCCATTGCGGAATGCGGAGTGAAAAGATAAAAAAATTGAATTCCGCAATCCAGATTCCGAACTCCGCATTTGAAATCATGGAGGAAACGAAATGAGAAAAAGCTTCTCATCCCTTGCAGCGCTGTTCATCCTACTCGCATCATTTGTATTGACCGGTTGTCCAAAGAAAGCTCCCTCGGTCGAGGGGAGCGCCGGGCTTTCCCGAGAGAAGTCGGAGACGAGCCAAGGGGAACCGTCGGGACCCTCCGACACCAAGCCGATCCCTCCGCCGCCTCAAGAGGAGAAAATGGCCCCGCTCGCGAAAGAGGATTCGGCATCCGATGGACCGTCCGGTTCGGCCGGCGGGGGAGAGGCGACCTCGCTTCAAGATGTCTTTTTTGATTTCGATCAGTGGGTGATCCGGCCCGAGTCGCGGAAGCTGTTGGAATCCGACGCCCAGTGGCTCGCCGCCAATCCGAAGGCGAAAATTCAGATCGAAGGCCATGCCGACGAGCGGGGGACCGAAGAGTACAATTTGGCCCTCGGCGAGCGGAGAGCCAAGTCGGTGATGAACTTTTTGGTCAATCTGGGGGTGAGTCCCTCTCGGCTTTCTTCCATCAGCTACGGCGAAGAGAAGCCCTTCTGTAATGATCCGTCGGAGGATTGCTACGCCAAAAACCGGCGTGCCCATTTTGTGACGGCCCCTCGGTAAGCCGTCCGTGTCCGACCGATCGTGAACGCGAGGAGGAAGGTGATGCGGTATTCCATGCTTTTTTTGGCGGGGATGATCCTGTTTCAAGGATGCGGATATTCCCTCCGAATGGTCGATGTGGCGGAGGAGAATCGCGACCTTCGCAACAAGCGGGAGATGGAAGAGCGGGTTTCCCAACTCGACGCCGAGATGAAATCGGTGCAAGAGCAGGTGATGCGGCTTCAGAGCGAGTTGAAGCAGGCGCGGGAAGAGAGCCGCAAAGCGGTCTCCGACATCCAGAAACGCCGGGCCGACATGGATGTCCGCCTCGATGAGAGCGATGTCCAATCCCGAATCATTCACGGAAAGATCGAGAAGGAGGAGCGTCGGCGCGCCGACCTCACCCAACAGGTCGATAATGTCGCTTTTCGCTTGAGCGAGCAGGAAAAAAAGTGGCAAGCTCAGATCGACGAGATCAAGAAGATCAGCGGCAGCCTTCAAAAGAATGTAGAAGATCAAGACAAACGGCTGAAAGAGATGACCGGGCAGATCTTGCAACTGACGCGGGAGATTCCGCCCTCCCTCAGCGCGCAGGCGGCGCAGCTGGATGAACTTGGAAAACAGATCCACCAGATGAATCGGGGAACCGATGTGGATCAATTAAGCAAGAGCTTGGTCGATCTTTCGAAGGCGCTTGATCTTCTGGGAGAGAAGATCACGGCGAAGGTCGATGAGCAGGAAAAACTGCTGAGCAAGACGACCAAGCGGCTTCAGGTGCTGGAATCGAAAGTGACCCCTCGGGGAAAGCAATCCTCCCTTCAGGAGGAGAATCCGGAGGGGCCGACTCCCGGCGAGGCCGAAGGGGCGGCCAACGCCTCTGGGTATGACCGGGATGGTTTTTAATCGGACGTTTTCTTTTCGGCCTGGCCGGTTTGTTTTCAGGACAGCCGTTTGAACGACGGGGGATCGAAAAAAGAAGAGTTGATGATCGAACCGTCTATAGCATCAATGAGACAAAAAGGGCTTTCACGTTGCAACAGGGATGATTGGGAGGGGCTTCAATGAAAATGAGATCAGGTCTTTGGGTGTGGGTGGGAATCGGATTGCTTTTTATTCAAACCGGGTGTGCGAAGAAAATCGCCCCGGTCTCGGGCACGGCGACGTTGAGCGACGAGCGGGCCGACGCGAATCTTCCTTCAGGACAGTTGAAGGAAGAAGGGATTCACGAGGAGCGGGTCCCATCGGAATCGGCCGCTTCGGCGCCGGGCGGAGCGGGTGAGCAGATGGCCGCCGCCAACGAAGAGGCCGGCGAGTTGCTCGATGTTTTCTTTGAATTCGACCAGGCGGTCTTGAAGGAAGAATCGAAAGCGAATCTTCAAAAGAATGCCAAGCGTTTGATGACGGAGCGGGTGAAGATTAAAATTGAAGGGCATGCGGACGAGCGAGGAACCGAGGAGTACAACCTGGCCTTGGGAGAGCGGCGGGCGCAAGCGGTCAAGCGGTTCTTGACCGCCCTGGGCGTTGAGAAGAATCGGATCAACACCATCAGCTTCGGCGAGGAGAAGCCGTTTTGCAAAGAGCCGAGCGAGAATTGCTACAAGGAAAATCGCCGGGCCCATTTCACATTGACTCCATAACCATCGGGGAGGAGATTCTTGAATTTGTTTCGTAACCGGTTTTGGATGGGGATGGTTCTCTCGATCTCTCTGGCGGGGTGCGCCCTTCAGTCGAGCATGGTCGAGATGGAAGGGGACATCGACACGATGCGAAAGCACAATCGGGAGCTTCAAGGCCGGCTCGAACGGCTTGAAAAGGGAGCGCAGAGCGGCGCTCCCGCTTCCTCCGCCGCGTCGAAGCTTCCGGCCGACCTGGTCGTCCGGATGGACGGCCTGGGGACCGATCTGCAGTCGCTGACGGGCCGGGTCGACGAAGAGAACCATCTCCTCTCCGCGCTGGCGAAACGGATGGAGGATCAATCGTTCCGAACGGAAGAGCTGCTCAGCCGCCTCGATGCATTGGAGGCGCGCGTCCAAGCGTTGGAGAAGGGGGCCCCGATCAAGGCCCCCGACCCCACCGAGGGGAAAACGATTTTGCCGGGAAAGACGATCGATCCGAAGACGAAGGGGGCTTCTCTCACGCCGACCGAGGCGTACAATCTCGCTTACAACGACTATCTTAAAGGGAATTACGATCTCGCCATCAGCGGGTTCCAAAATTTCGTCCAACAATATCCGGGCTCGGGGTTGATCCCGCAAGCGATTTATTGGACCGGCGAGAGCCACTACAACAAGCGGTCCTTTAACAAGGCGATCGAGCAGTTCGAGCAAATCCTTCAGCAATATCCGAAGAGCGACAAGGCCCCGAACGCGCTTTTGAAAGAAGGTTTTGCATATTTCGAGCTGGGCGACCGGATCAAAGGGCGGATCTACTTGAAAAAGGTGATCGAGCAATTTCCCAACTCCAACGAATCGAGTCTTGCCAAAGATAAGCTCGCCAGCCTCCGATAATCGAATGCGGATTGCGGAACGCGGATTTCGGAGTGAAAGTCAAAAAGTTTTAAAATTCCGCAATCCGAAACCTGCAATCGATTCAGGAGCATGTTTTGCCGAAAATTAATATCCTTCCAGAAAATCTCGCCAACAAAATCGCGGCCGGAGAGGTCGTCGAACGGCCCGCCTCCGTCATCAAGGAGCTGGTCGAGAACGCGATCGACGCCGGAAGCCGACGGATTTTCGTCTCTCTCTTGGAGGGGGGCGTTCGCCGGATTACCGTTCAAGACGACGGCGAGGGGATGACGCGCGAAGACGCCCTCCTCGCCTTCCAGCGGCATGCCACGAGCAAGGTCAGGAAAGAGGCCGATCTCTCCGTCCTGACGACCCTCGGATTCCGGGGGGAAGCCCTCCCGAGCATCGCGTCGATTGCGAAGGTCCGGCTGGTGACCCAGAGCGCCTCGGACGCGGAAGGAACCGAAATCCTGCTGGAAGGGGGAGCGGTCGAGAGTGTAAAAGGGGTCGGCGCGCCGCAGGGATCGCTCTTCGAGGTGAGCGACCTCTTCTACAATACCCCCGCACGAAGGAAGTTTTTAAAGTCGGGGCAGACGGAGCTCAGCCATGCCAGCGATGTGATTTTCCACCTGGCCCTCTCCCATCCGATGATCCATTTTCGCCTGACGCACGGCAAGAAGGTGCTGCTCGAATGCCCCGCCGTCTCGGACCTGAAGGACCGGATCCTCCAACTCTTCGGGGAGGAGGTGATGGGGCGCCTGATGGAGGCCCACGGAGAGGGACATCTTCCCACCGGAAAGTGGCCGGAGCCGATCGACGAGAGGCGGCTTTATGTCGACACCTATTTCTCCCGCCCGCCGCTTCGAGGGAATCACCGGAAAGACCAATACCTCTTCGTCAACCAGCGGCCGGTGCGAAGCCCCCTTCTCTCCCATGCCATCTATGATGCGTACGGGAGCTATTTGATGAAGGGAGAGCACCCCTTTTACATCCTCTTCCTTTCGATCGATCCGGCGGCGGTCGATGTCAATGTTCATCCGATGAAAAAAGAGGTCCGCTTTCAGCATGCCGATCCGGTCCATGAGGCGGTCCGCCGCGTCGTCCGGACGACCCTTTCCTTCGCCGGGATGGACGAGCTGCCGGTCGCCGTCCCGCTCGATCGGCTGGCCCCGATCCAGGCCGATCCGGCTCAGCGTGCGACCCTTCCGCAATCGCGGTGGGTCGGATGGCCGGACGGCCTGGAAAATCGATCGGCCGCCGGACAAGCGGCGGAAAAGGGAGCGGCTTACGGCGCGGAGCGATTGCGGAATGCGGATTTCGGATTGCGGAGTAAGGGATCAGAATTTTTTCAATCCGAAATCCGCATCCCGCAATCCGAAATCCCCTTGATTCGTCCTTTGGGACAAATTTACGGGACCTTTCTTCTGGCGGAGATCGAGGGAGAGTTTACCCTCATCGATCAGCACACGGCCCATGAGCGGATTCTCTATGAGCGCTTCCTGGAGCGATGGCGGGCCCTGCAGCAGACGACGGAAGGGAAGGGCGACGCCGGCCCGTTCGGCGCCGTTCAGCCGTTGCTGGTTCCGCAGCAGATCGATCTTCCCCTCTCCAAGGCCGGTCTTTTGAGGGATCATCTGAGAGATCTTTCCTTCTTTGGATGGGGGATCGAACATTTCGGGGAGACGACGTTTCTGGTCCGCGAGGTGCCGGCCTTGATCTCCCAGATCAACCTCGAAGCTTTTCTTCTCGACCTCACCGACGATTTGGCGCAGACGGAAGTCTCTTCGAAGGCGGAGCAGCCGATTTTGAATGTGATCGCATCGATGGCCTGCCACGGCGCGGTCCGCGCGAATCAGCCGCTGACCTTCCCCGAGATCGAAGCGCTCCTCAAAGATTATTTCGAGTCGAAGACCCCGCCGACCTGTCCCCACGGCCGGCCGATTCTTCTGAAATATCCCCTCATCGAGTTGGAAAAATTATTCCGGCGCCGATGAAGCGGACGTCGCCGAAATCCAAGGGCCGGGAGAATCAATCGTCCGCCCGTGGCCCCCAAAAAAAAGCGGCCGCCAGACGGCCTCCGCCCTCTGAACCTCCTTGGTTTATTCTCGTCGGCCCGACGGCGGTCGGAAAAAGTGCGGTCGCCGAGCGGTTGGCCTCGGCGTTCGGGACGGAGATCCTCGTCGCCGACTCCCGCCAAGTCTATCAGGGGATGGACATCGGCACCGATAAACCCTCCGCCGCGGCGCGCGCACGCGTCCCGCGACATCTCATCGATCTGGTTCCTCCCGATGGTCCCTTCTCGGCCGGGATCTATAAGCGGCTGGCCGAAGCGCAGATCGACCGTCTTTCCCAAGAGGGAAAGCCGGTCTTTATTGAAGGGGGGACCGGTCTCTATATCAAGACCCTTTTGTATGGTTTGTGGGACGGGCCGCCCGCCGATTGGGATTTCCGGGACCGTCTGCTCCAAGAGGAGCGCGAGAAGGGGGAAGGGACCCTTCATCGGCAGCTCGCCGCGGTCGATCCTGCCGCCGCGGAGCGGATTCACCCGCGCGATCTTCCGAAGCTGGTCCGGGCATTGGAGGTCTATCACCGGGTCGGCCGTCCGATCTCCGAGGTGCATGCGGCCCACCGGTTCAGCGAGCGTCCCAAGGGGGACTACTTCCTGGTGGGATTGCGGCGCGAGCGGGAGGATCTTTATCGGCGGATCGAGCAACGCGTCGAATCGCAGATCGCAAACGGACTCATCGAGGAGACGGCGCGTCTTCTCGCGGCCGGGTTCGCGCCGCAGCTCCCTTCGATGCGGGGCTTGGGATACAAGCAGATGAGCCGATATCTGCAGGGTGAGCAGACGCGGGAGGAGGCGATCGCGACGCTGAAACGTGATACCCGTCACTATGCGAAGCGGCAGATGACCTGGTTTCGCGCCGATCCGAAGATCGAATGGATCGATCTGACGGAAAATGAGGGGCCGGAGGAGACCTTCGAGCGGATTCTGCGCTTGAAGTATTTCAAGATTATGTTATAATCCTGATCAATTTTTTGATTCCCCCCGCGGGCTCTTGATTGAAGGAAAAGACATGGCGGTAAAACGAATTTCAAAGAAGCGCTCAACGAACGGATCGAAAATGCCGCAAGCCCGGATCGGGGTGATCGGCGGAAGCGGCCTCTACCAAATCGAAGCGCTGAAAGAAGTGCGGGAGGTGGCGGTCTCGACCCCGTTTGGGAAGCCGTCCGGCAAGTTTATCCTCGGCACACTCGAGGGAATTCCGATTGCATTTTTAGCGCGGCACGGTCAGGGGCATCTCCTTCTCCCCTCCGAGATCAACTATCGCGCCAATCTCTTCGCCATGAAGAAGCTCGGCGTGGAGCGGATTCTTTCGGTGAGCGCGGTCGGGAGCATGAAGGAAGAGATCGCCCCGGGGCATATCGCGATCCCGAGCCAATTTTATGACCTGACGAAGGGAAGAAAGAGCACCTTCTTCGGAAACGGAATCGTCGCGCATGTCAGTCTCGCCGATCCGATTTGTCCCGAGCTCTCCGAGGTGGTTGCGGAGGCGAGCCGGGCGGTCGGGGCGACGATCCATCGCGGCGGAACTTACCTCTGCATGGAGGGGCCGCAATTCTCGACCCGCGGCGAGTCGGAGATTCATCGACGTTGGGGGGTCGACGTCATCGGCATGACGAATGTCACCGAAGCGAAGCTGGCGCGGGAGGCCGAAATCTGCTATGTCACCATTGCGCTGGCGACCGATTATGATTGCTGGCATATTTCCGAAGAGCCGGTGACCGTCGAGATGGTGATGAAGACGTTGATGGAAAACGTGGCGCTCTCGAAGAAAATTATTCAAGCGGCGGTGGTTCGGATTGGAGAGGGAAGGGGTTGCCCCTGTTCCGATGCGCTGAAGCACGCCATCGTCACCGCCTCTTCCGCCATTCCCAGGAAAACCAAAGCCGATTTAAAACCAATCATCGGGAAGTATGTCTGAA
>SCUR01000044.1 GCA_004297235.1 Candidatus Manganitrophaceae bacterium
TGCCGCTCTCCGTGGCGAAGTGGCGCATGAGGTACTCGTAGGCGTCGCCCAGGATATCATCGCCGTCCGCGCGGTTTTTGGAGAAGTCGAGCGCTTTGTTCTCGAAGATGGCGATAAGATCGGTAAGGCGGTCCACCATCTCCTTGCCGCTGCCGAGCTTTTCCGCGCTATTGAAATCCGGCATGTCGGAGAGCTTGTTGGCGTTGGCCAGCGGGGCAATGATCTTTTTATTGATCTGGTCTCCGATGTCCGGCTTGCCCTTGAGCGCGACCATATCCTTGAAGCTCGCGCCGGGCGGGATGGTGATCGGGGCGTAAGGCACGCCGGCGTATTTGTCGCTGACGTATTTAATGAACAGCAGGACGAGGACGTAGTCTTTGTACTGGCTGGCATCCATGCCGCCGCGCAGCGCGTCGCAACTGGACCAGAGGGAGCTGTAGAGTCCAGATTTCTTAAGGGCCATTCGCTTGCCTTATCTTATGGTGTCTTGTTTCGGAAGGAGACTTTGCGGGGTGGAGAATACTCGGAGTATATGTTTTTCTCATTAAGAGATCAATACCGAAAAACTGGGGCGGAGCGGCTCAACCTGAGACCGGGGGTCAGAAATAGGAGGGATATTGAAAATATGGAAGAGATTATCACGACGTGAGTTCTCGGGCGCGTCCACCCCCGCTTTTCTTTTTCTCCTTCAACCCCATTGACTTCCATATTGCCTTTAGGTATCATCCCCCGGATCACGGAGGAACAGCCATGATACGCATCGCGATTGTCGGCGCCGGAAAGGGGGGGACCTCCCTTCTGGAAATCCTTTCGGAAGACCCGACGATTAAAATCACCGGCGTCGCGGATCGAAAAAAAACCGCGCCCGGCATTCGCCTGGCCAAGGCGCTCCGCATCCCGACCACGGCCGACTTCAAAACCTTACTCAAGAAAAAAAACGACATCATCATCAACGTCACCGGCTCGCCCGCCGTGGAGGCCGCCTTGCAGGCCTCGAAGCACGAGGGGGTCGAGATCATCAGCGGCCGGTCGGCCAGGCTCGCCTGGACCCTCATCAACGAGCGGCAGAAGAGCCAGCGGGAAGCGGAGCGGCTCCTCTCCGAATACCTCTCCCTCTACGATCTGAGCTTGAAGCTCTCTTCGAACGAGAATATCGCGAAGCTCTACGCCACCGTGATCGACTATGCCACCGACCTGACCCGCACGCCGGCCGGCAGCTTGACGATGTTCGATGAGGAACATGGCGAGATGGTCCTGGTGGCGTCGAAAGGCTTCTCAAGATACTTCTCCCGGGTCCGGCGCTGGAAAGTCCGGAAGGGAGGGTTGACCACCCGTATCCTGAACCAAAAGGGGGTCACCGTCATCGAGAACCTGAAGAAATCTCCCAAATTCAATAATCCGATTCTGCTCGACGAAAAGGTGGCGGCGGTCGCGGCGATCCCCCTCTGGAACGAAGGAAAGATTCTAGGGATCCTCTATGTGGATGATTTCCAGGCCCGCTCGTTTTCCGAAAAGGAGACCTCCCTGCTCTCTTTGATTTCGACCATCGCCGCCACCACCATCGGCAAAGCGAAGGTCCTGGAGATGACCCGCCTGATGGCGATCACCGATGAGCTGACCGGCCTCTTCAATCACCGGCATCTGCTCCAGCAGCTCTCCACGGAGCTCTCCCGAACC
>SCUR01000450.1 GCA_004297235.1 Candidatus Manganitrophaceae bacterium
CCCATGAGCGCACCCCTTCGTGTCGTCTGCCCCCACTGCACCGCCGTCAATCGCGTGCCGTCAGAGCGCCTCGGCCAGGGGCCGCGCTGCGGCCAATGCCATCAGCCGCTCTTCACCAGGCGTCCGGTCGAGCTGAACGAAGTGGGCTTCGATCGGCAGATCGCCAACAGCGACATCCCGGTCGTCGTCGACTTCTGGGCCCCCTGGTGCGGGCCTTGTCTGGCGATGGCCCCTGAATTTGAAAAAGTAGCTGCGATGTTGGAGCCCAACGTCCGCTTTGCGAAGGTCAACACGGAAATAGAGCAACGCCTCGCGGCCCGCTTCAATATCATGAGCATCCCCACCACGGCCCTCTTTCACGACGGCCGGGAGGTCGCCCGCCAACCCGGCGCGATGAACGCGACAACGATCGCAAACTGGGTCCGCACCCACACCGCCGGTCAGAATCGAGCCGCCTGAAGTTGAAGATGAGGGCAGCAAGTTTTGTCCTGCTTATTTATTACTTCATAATGAGATTCGAATGGGGCGTTGCCCCAAGCCCCACCGCTCAATCCGGTCGAGAAAGACACGGTCGGACTGTTAACCCCTTCTGCCGGCGGGTAGTGGGTCAGTTTGAATTTGTCATTCCCGAATGTTTAATCGGGAATCCAGTGAATTAGGTCTAAGGGCTCTGGATTCCCGCTTTCGCGGGAATGACGACCAAAAATAAAACCGCTTAACCCAAACTGACCCACTACCTGCCGGCGACCGCGACATTCAGAGATTCCATCCCTTGGCCGGGGCCGTTTTGCTGAACCAAGTATCGAGCTCGGACGGGGGGAGGGGACGGCTGATGTGATATCCTTGCGCCGCGTCGCAGTCGAGGGCCGCGAGTTTTTCCAGGACCTCTTGGCTTTCCACCCCCTCTGCAACCACTTTGAGGCCGAGGTTGTGGGTGAGCTCAATCGTTGAGCGGACGATGATCGCATCTTCTTCGTCGGTGGCCATCTCCTTCACGAACGATTTGTCGATCTTAATCTGATTGACCGGCAGCTTTTTCAGATATCCTAAGGAGGAGTAGCCGGTGCCGAAGTCGTCAATCGAGAGCTGAATCGCCATGTTGTTCAAGCGAGTTAAGATCTCCATCGCGTGAACGGGGTTGACCATCAGGGCGCTTTCGGTGATCTCCAGATTCAGAGAGGAGGGGGCCACGCCGCTGGCCTCCAACAACCCGGCGATTTGATCCGGCAGCTCCGGATCTTCGAGGTTGCGGGCGGATAAATTGACCGCCACATTCAGATCCCTCCCTTCCTGCCGCCAAACCTTGCATTGATCGAGCGCGCTCTTCACTACCCAAAGGGTCAGGGGTTTGATGAGCCCGGAATGTTCCGCAATCGTAATGAATTGATCGGGCGGAATCACGCCATACCGGGGATGTTGCCAGCGGACCAGCGCCTCCACCCCGATCACCCGGCGGGTCCAGAGGTGGATCTTCGGCTGATAGAGAAGAAAGAGATGATTGTTCTCGATCGCATCCCGCAGCTCTCCGAGCAGTGCGAGACGCCGCGGGCTGTGTTTATCGACCTCCGAGGAGTAAAGGGCGACCCCTTTTTTGTTCTCCTTGGCGACATACATGGCGATATCGGCGTGCTGAATCAGGCGCTCCGGATTTTCCCCGTGATCCGGCGAGAGGGCAATGCCGATGCTCGCCTCGATGACGATCGGAATCCCTTCGATCAAAAAGGGCTTCTCCAAGGCTTTGAGGAGATTGCCCGCGGCGAGGACCGCCTGTTCCGAATCGATCCGGGGGAGCAGCACGGCGAATTCGTCCCCTCCCATGCGTGCGATCGTATCCGAGGGCTGTAGAACCGCCTGCAGGCGCGGCCCGATCAGTTGCAGCAGCGCGTCGCCCCGAGGGTGCCCCAGGGTGTCGTTTATTTCTCTGAAGTGATCTAAATCGAGAAGGAGCAGGCCGACCGATTTATTCTCGCCGGCGGCGGCCGGAATCGCTTGCTGCAGCCGATCGTGTAAAAGGGTCCGGTTGGGGAGACCGGTCAGCGTGTCGTAATAAGCCATCCCCTTGATCGTTGCCTCCGAGCGCTTGCGCTCGGTAATATCGGCGATGATCCACATGACGCCGCTGATCTCCCCCTTGTTGTTGCACAGAAGGGAGGTCGAAATGCTCGCTTCGATCAAGACGCCGTCTTTCCTTTTGTACTGGCGCTCCAAATTGACGAATTTTTTGGCCTCGTGCGCGGCTGGCCCGGCCTCCTGCTTTCTCTCTTCCGGACGGATCGGAATCGGATGTCCCAGAACCTCCTCTGCGCTCCAGCCGAGGATCTGCTCGGCCGCCGGATTCCACATCTGAACCTTCCCGGCCGGATCAATCGCAATGATCGCGAGGGGCGAAGACTGGACGATCGCCTCCAGGGTTTGATTGCTCTCCTGCAGCGCCTCCTCCGCTTTTTTTCGCTCCCGCCGCACCTCGGCTTCGCGCAGCTCCCGGTTTACGGCGGGGACCAGCCGTTTTAAATTCCCTTTGATAATGTAGTCATCCGCGCCCGCCTTCATCGCCGCCACGGCCCGATCTTCGCCGATGGTCCCCGACACGAAAAGAAAGGGGGTGTCGTTTCCGCGCTCTCTCAAGAGCGCCAGCGCCTCCGTCCCTTTAAATTGGGGCATCGTGTAGTCGGAGAAGATGATGTCCCACCGCCGGTGGTCGAGCGCCGCCAGCAGCGATTCACGCGTTTCGACCCGTTCGTAGATCGGGTCATATCCCCCTTTTTGAAGCTCCCGCACCAGCAGTTCGGTATCTTCTTCGGAATCTTCGACGATGAGGGTGTGAATCTGAATCGGTAAGGCCATGGTCACCTCTCACTTTTTTGGTTTTGTCTTACGCCGTTGCTGCAAGGGAAAAGGATTTCGAGATGAGCGCAGTGATCCGGTCATCACTGGGGGTGCGGTCTCAACAGGCCGGAGGAGTCGTTCATGTAGATGTAGTATACCATTGTGGAGTTCGGGCGGCGGATCTAAACATCTGTAATTAATCGGAAATGGGAGGTTCTTACTAGAGAAAAAGAAGGTAGATACACCCGCCGAAACGAAGCCTGTAGCCCGAGGGCCGATTGCGCGGAGGGGAATGAGTGCCGTTGCTCCCCGCCGTACGCGACCGTTGGAGTCGAGACGGCATTTCCCAATCATTGAACCGATTGACGAACGAAAGGGGATCTGTTAGAAATAGAGGGTCGCCGTTGCACCGCCCGATGCGATCCCACCCGCCTGTCGCGATGGGGCCATCTCAACCGAAGTGAATCTGGAAAGTCGCCTGTCGATCATGCACGTCGAACCGAA
>SCUR01000451.1 GCA_004297235.1 Candidatus Manganitrophaceae bacterium
TCTGCCCGATCTCCTCCGTCGCTTTCGCCGTCTTCTTCGCTAAATCCTTCACCTCGTTGGCCACCACCGCAAAGCCCTTCCCCGCCTCTCCCGCCCGCGCCGCCTCGATCGCCGCATTCAACGCCAGCAGGTTCGTCTGCTGCGCAATCGCCGTGATCACTTTCACCACCGCTCCGATCTCCGCGCTCGACTCTCCCAACTTGCTGATCGTCCGGTTGGTCCCCTGCGCCACATCGACCGCTTGGCCGATGATCTGGGTGGCGGTAAGGACATTCTTCGAAATCTCTCTCAAGGTGGCGGTCATCTCCTCGGCCGCCGTCGCCACGCTCTGCACGTTACGGTTGGTCTGCTCGCTGGCCGACGAAACCGTGGTCGCCACCCGTTCGGTCTCCTCCGAGTTCGATCCCATCTCTTGACTGGACGCCGACAGCTCTTCGGAAGTCGAGGCGACCAGGGAGGCCTCATCTCGGATTTGAAAAACCATCTCTCGCAGATGTTCGGTCATCTGATTGAAGGCCTGCGCCAGATGGCCGATCTCATCTTGTCGGGCCGTCTGGTGTTGGACCGTCAGGTTGCCCGTGGCCACCTCTTTCGCCACCGACGACACCTGCTTGAGCGCCGCCGCGATCGCGGCGCTGATCCAGAGGGACATGGCGGCCAGAATTAAAAATCCGACCAGAGAAATGCTAATGATGGAAATCTTGGAGAACGCGGTCGCGCCGTCGGCCTCCGATCGGGATTGCTTCATGTCCTTCTCGATCAGATCGCTCAAGCTGAGCATCTCCCCCTTCATTTTCTTGTAGGCGGAGACAAATCCTTCCAGCCGGGCGACCGCTTCCAACCGGCCGTCCAGAATCATTCTCGCCAACGCTTCGCCGCTGTCGACGTAGGCGTCCAGATCGGGGTGCATCCGTTGGATCACCGCTTTTACCTCCCCTTGCAACGGGAGCGCCTCAATCTTTGCCAGCTGTTCCCGGAAAACGGCGGCATGATTGGAGAGATCATCCAAGACCTCTTTCTTTTTTTCGGGACTCGAACTCCCCGCCGCGATCATCGACGCCAAGACATCGGCCCGTAAAGCGTCGTGCATCATGTCGGCGGTGAGATGGTAGCGCATCGCCGCCGCACTCACCCCCATCCGGTTCATCGTTCCGATGACCCGTGTGATCCCCCAGTAGCCGACCCCTCCGATGAGGATCGCCAGCAATAACCCGAGGGACCCGAGCCCCAATAATTGTGTTCGAACAGATCCGTTGATTTGCACGATAGATCTCTGGTTATTAAAGATCCCGCTGAGCGCCCTTCGGAAATTCCCCCCTCAACGGGACACCGTCAAAGCTTCTTTGTCTGAAAATGGAGATGAACGCCGATCTTCGGGAGGCTCCTGTACGCGCCCCACCTCCAAAGAAATCTTCTCCGTCACCCCCATCAGCTGGGCCCCCATCTGTGCAAAGCCCTGCGATGCATCAAGAAGCGACACCGCCGCTTCCGCGGTGCTCTTGGCCGCAACGACCACCTCCGCGATATTCCGGCTGACTTCGCCCGTTCCCCGGGCCGCCTCGGTGACGGAGCGGCTGATCTCGTGGGTGGTCGCCGTCTGCTCCTCCAGCGCGCCGGCGATGGTGGTGGCGATCTCGTTGATCTGCCCGATGATCCCGGAGATCTCCCCGATGGCCCCCACCGCCTCCATCGTGTCGGTCTGGATGATTCCGATCTTCTGCCCGATCTCCTCCGTCGCTTTCGCCGTCTTCTTCGCTAAATCCTTCACCTCGTTGGCCACCACCGCAAAGCCCTTCCCCGCCTCTCCCGCCCGCGCCGCCTCGATCGCC
>SCUR01000452.1 GCA_004297235.1 Candidatus Manganitrophaceae bacterium
ACCCTCGGCATCCTCTTTGATCTGAAAAGCGCCTGCATTTTTCAACAGACCAGAAAACACGGATCTTATCGCGGGGTCGCCGCTTTTGGTGAAAAAAAGGAGCAGCTCTATCAATCGGAAGCGCTGCTCGATGTGCTCTTCCAAAAGGTCACCGAGAACGAGCCGTTCGTTTTCAACGATGTGACGTACGATCTCTTAAAATCAAAATTTCCGCCGGACGTCACCTCTTGTTATCTCTTCACCTTTTACCAAGGCCGCAATGCGCGGACCACCTTGGCGGTCTTCGACACCCTGCTTACCTCGGAAGAGATCGCGATGATCACGTCATTCTGCAATCAAGCGGGGGCCACTGTCGAAAACATCGAGCTTCAAAGCCATATCGCCGAACAGCGAAAGATCATGTTGGCCCTCTCCAACCTCACCCTCATGATTGACTCTCCGCTTTATCTTCATCATCTTCATAACAATGTCTTGGAGCAGACCCTCCAACTTTTACAGGCGGAGCAAGGATCGTTGATGGTCCTGGACGAGTATAAGAATGAGCTCTCGGTCAAGGCGATGAAAGGAATCAACCGTCCTATCTACGAAATGTTCAATTTGAGGCCGGGCGAAGGAATTGCCGGATTGGTCTACGAGACCGGCGTTCCGCTTCTGGTTCAAGACCTCAATCAAGATCCTCGCATCCGTCAGTCGGCCAAACCGAGATATCGGACCCCCTCCTTTGTCAGCGTTCCGTTGAAGCTGAGAAACCGGATCATCGGGGTCCTCAATTTGGCGGATAAGATCACCGGCGAGGTCTTCTCGGAGGAGGATCTCCAGCTCCTTCAGGCCATCGGGAGCTACATTTCGATTGCCATCGAGCGGTCCGAGCTTTATGAAAAGACAGAGGAGCTCAAGCGAATTTCCATCACCGATGCGCTGACCGGCCTTTTAAACCGGCGTTACTTTCAAGAGCGTTTGACGGAGGAGATCGAGCGATCGAGACGCCACCGGATTCCGGTCTCCCTGATGATGTTGGACATCGATAACTTCAAGGCATTCAACGACAACTACGGCCATCTCGGAGGGGATGAGGTTCTGATCCTGCTCGGCCAGGCCCTTCGAAATTACATCCGGGCGATCGATGTGGCCGCGCGCTACGGGGGAGAGGAATTCACCATCATCCTCCCGCAAACGAACAAGGAAGATGCGCGCATTATCGCCGAGAGGGTCTGCAAAGAGATCGAGCGGAACGAGACGTTACAGAAAAAGTATTCCGACCTGATGCGGCTGACCGTGAGCATCGGGCTGGCCACCTTCCCGGATGATGCCGAAACGTTCGAGGAGCTCATCCGGAATGCCGACCGCGCCCTTTATCTCGCGAAGCTGCAGGGAAAGAACCGGGTGATTGCTTTTAATAATGAACTTTTCTCTTAAAAACCGTGAGGCGACAAAGAAGGGAACGTGAGGCGTAAGGGGTAAAGTCAAATTCTTTAATCTTTTGAACTGACCCCTCACGCCTAACGCTTCACGCCTCACGTAACTTACTCTCTTCAAAAAGTCCTTCCGCAAAGGAGTCGATATTGAAAGGGATCAGATCGTCCACCCCTTCGCCGACGCCGACGTAAGTGACAGGGACCGACAGGGTCTCCACGATCGGGACGATGATTCCCCCCTTGGCCGTTCCATCCAGCTTTGTCAAAACGATTCCGGTCACGCCGATCGCCTCGTGAAAGAGACGCGCCTGAGAAAGGGCGTTCTGCCCGGTGGTCGCGTCTAAAACCAAGATCTTCTCGTGGGGGGCGTCGGGAATCGCTTTGGCGATCACCCGTTTTATTTTTTTTAACTCTTCCATCAGATTGCTCTTCGTCTGAAGGCGGCCGGCCGTATCAATCAAAACCGTGTCGATCTTCCGCGCGATGGCGGCACTCACGGCATCAAAGGCGACCGCGGCGGGGTCGGCTCCCTCCTGGTGGCGGATCACCTCCGCGCCGACCCGATCTCCCCAGACGGCCAGTTGCTCTCCGGCCGCCGCGCGGAAGGTGTCCGCCGCCGCCAGCAGAACCGTTTTCCCCTCGCGTCTCAACTGCGCGGCCCGCTTGGCGATGGTGGTGGTTTTGCCGACACCGTTCACCCCGACAAAAAGACTGACAACCGGGATCGTCTGCCGGGGCTCCTGGGGAACCCCCTTTTTAAGGATAATCACCAAATATGATTTCAGTTTCTTTTTAAGAGAAGCAAGGTTGGAGATCTCCTTCCGCTCCACGGAGGCCTTCAGCCCGGTCATCAATCGGTCGGTCACCTCCATCCCCAAATCGGAGCTGATCAGGAGCTCCTCCAGTCGATCCAGCGTCTCCTGATTGATGTTCGGCTGATCGAGGAAAATCGCCTCCAATCCGGACGACAACGCTTCCCTCGTTTTCGCCAATCCCTTTCCCAGCTTCCCCCAAAAACCTTCCGCCATTATTCTCCTTTCGACCCGAGATCGAACCGCTAAATTTCTTTTTGAATCTCGCTCACCGCCCACCGAAGCCACCGCCTCGCCTGCCCGATTCCTTCGGAGGGTTCCACGATCAAGAGAACCATATATTCCTTTTGCACCGGCTGCAGGAGGCAAATCCCTTTCTCGGAAACGAAGATCACCTCTGCCGCCGAAGCGGCGAGATGACGATTCACCATCGACTCCATCTCAAGCCAAACGATCCCGTAATGCGCCCCCATCAATTTCATTTCATCCCCGTCGAGGATAGAATGATGCGCGATCTCCTCCCCTTCTCGATCCAAAAAGATGGCGCCGATCGCCCCTTGGGTTTCCAGGACGACTCTCTCGAGGATTTGCTTAAAAATCATCTACTCCTTACGGTAGATCCGCTTGAACAAAAGCCGCTCGCGGCGCTGCATCCGCCGTTCCTCCGCCGGGGAGCGCTCATGGTCGTACCCCAACAGATGGAGGGTGCCATGAATGAGAAGAATAAGCAACTGCTCGCGACGAGACCTTCCGTATTCAAGGGCCTCTTCGGCCGACCTTTCCAGCGAGATCATCACATCGCCCAGAAAATGAGGATGGAGCGCCCCGCCGACCCCCTCCCGCATCGGGAAGGAGAGGACGTCGGTCGGTTTATCCTTCTTCCTGTATTCGCGATTATAAATCCGGATCCGACGATCGTTCACGAAGATGATCCCCATTTCCGCTTGATCCACCTTTTGCATCGATAAGATCTTACGGGCCCAATTCAGGATACTCTTCCGGTTCACCGGGTAGGTTCTCTGCCGGTTTTGTACCGAGATGTTCATAAAGGGAGATGCTT
>SCUR01000453.1 GCA_004297235.1 Candidatus Manganitrophaceae bacterium
GGAACCTTCGAGCGGATCTGCCAGGCGATCGCGCCGCATCTGAAAGAAGGGGCGATCGTCACCGACGTCGGGAGTGTCAAAGGAGCCTGGGTCGCCCGAATGGAGTCGTTAATGCCGCGCCACGCTTTTTTTGTGGGGGGGCATCCGATCGCGGGGCGGGAGAAATCGGGGGTGGAGGCGGCGACGGCCGATCTCTTTCAGGGAAACCGCTGCATCCTGACGCCGACCGCGCAGAGCAATCCGAAAGCCCTCAAGAAGGTCGCGGCCCTCTGGGAAAAAGCGGGGGCGCGTGTTTCGGAGATGGATCCCTTCGACCATGATCAGATCTTGGCGGCGGTCAGCCATCTGCCCCACCTCGTCGCCTATGTGTTGATGGAGACGCTGACCCATCCGAAGATCGCCAAGAAAAATCCGGTCCAATTCTCGGCGGGGGGGCTGCGCGATTTCACCCGGATCGCGGCGAGCTCCCCGGAGATGTGGCGCGATATCTTCCTGCTCAATCGGGAGGCGATGGTGGAGATGGTCGATCTTTATCAGGAGACGCTCGAAAAGGTGAAGAAGAAGATCATCGACGGAGACGGGCCGGGTCTAATGGAAATTTTCAGCCGCGCCAAGTCGGTCCGTCAAAAGGCGCTGTCGTGAAGGACGCTCCCGTGAGGATCTCTCCGAAGAAGCATCCCCTGCGCGGGACGGTGACGGTTCCCGGAGATAAATCGATCACCCATCGGGCGGTGATTTTCTCGGCGCTGGCGGAGGGGCCGAGCGAGGTGGTCGGCTATCTCCCCTCCGAGGATTGCGAGCGGACGATCGCCGCCTTTCAGGAAATGGGGATCTCCATCTCGGTCGAGCCGATCAACGGCGTTCCTTCGCTCCATGTGCAGGGGAAAGGGCTCTGGGGGCTGACCGAGCCGACGGGGGTCCTCGATTGCGGCAACTCGGGAACGACCTTGCGCCTCCTCACCGGGCTGCTGGCGGGAAAGCCTTTTTTCTCGGTTCTGACCGGAGATGCCTCGCTTAGGAAACGGCCGATGCGGCGGGTGATCGATCCGCTCCGGACGATGGGGGCGGAGATTTTGGGGCGATCGGGGGGAAATCTCGCGCCGCTGGCGATCTTAGGGAAGAAGCTCCACGGAATCGACACTCGCCTTCCGATCGCGAGCGCCCAGGTGAAATCGGCGATCTTGCTCGCCGGGTTGACCGCGTCGGGGGTGACGACGGTGACGGAGCCGAGCCGCTCGCGCGATCACACCGAGCGGATGCTCCGCTCCCTCGGAGCTCGGTTTGAAGAGAGGGACGGACGACTCTCGATCGTCGGCGGCTCCTCTTATCCCGGCAAGCGGATCGAGGTGCCGGGGGACCTCTCCTCGGCGGCGTTTTTTTTGGTGGCGGGGGCGATTATCGAGGGTTCCGAGATCACGATACGAAAGGTCGGGGTCAATCCGACCCGAGCCGGTCTTCTGGAGGTATTAAAGGAGATGGGGGCGGAGGTGACGGTCGCGCCGCTGCCGTCGATGGGGGATGAGCCGGTGGCCGATTTGACCGTCCGCTCGGGGGCGCTCCATGGAACGACGGTCCGGGGGGAGTTAATCCCGCGGACGATCGATGAGTTCCCCATTCTCTGCATCGCCGCCGCGGCGGCCGAAGGGGAGACGATCATCCAGGATGCGCAGGAGCTGCGGGTCAAAGAGAGCGACCGGATTGCGACGATGGCCGGGGCGCTTCGGGGGATGGGGGTCACGGTGGAAGAGTTTCCCGATGGGATGCGGATCGAGGGGAAGAAAAAGTGGAAGGGAACCTTCTGCGAAACACACGGAGACCACCGGATTGCCATGTCGATGGCGATCGCAGGCCTTCTTGCGGAGGGTGGCAACGAAATCGACGATGTCGCCTGCATCAACACCTCTTTTCCGGGATTCATGGGGTTATTGTCGACGTTAACCGGTGAAGAGCGGAAAAATTAGAACTCAGGAGACAGGAGTCGGAATAAGAATCTTAATCGCCTCTTCCGAATCCTGACCCCTGATTTCTAACTTTATTTTATTGTTACTTTTATTTGCGGGATTGCGCGTGCGAAAATTAATCATTGCCATCGACGGTCCGGCGGCGGCCGGAAAGAGCAGCGCGGCGAAGAATTTGGCCAAACGGCTCGGCTATCTTTATCTTGATTCGGGGGCGCTCTACCGCGCGATCGCGTGGAAGCTCCTTCAGGAGGGGATCAATCCGGAGTCCCAGGCGGAGGTCGAGGCGGCGGCCCAATCGATTGAGATCGAGCTCCGTTTGAAAGGGGAGCAGACCGAAATCTGGGTCCAGCAGGTCGAGGCGACGCCGTCTCTTCGGCAGCCGGAGGTGACCCGGACCTCTTCGATCATCTCCACCTATCCGGGGGTTCGAAAGAAGCTCCTCTCGATTCAGCGATCGATCGGGAGCGGCGGCGGGGTGGTGATGGAGGGGCGCGATATCGGCACGGTGGTTTTCCCGGAGGCCGATGTGAAATTCTACCTCGACGCGACCACGCCGGTCCGCGGCTTGCGCCGGCACAAGGAGATGGAGTTGAAGGGGATTCCTTCCGATCTGGAAAAAACCACCCGGGAGATTGAAGAGCGGGACTTGAAGGATCGCCAACGGCACGTCGCTCCGCTTAAGAAAAGCGAAGATGCGATTGTGATCGACTCCACCCCGCTGAACCTGGAGGAAGTGATTCTCTGCATGCTCCAGGAGGTCGAAAAAAAACTCGCGGCCAAGCAGGGGGGGACCGGCCATATTAAGAAATTGAAATAAATTTCGGAGTGCGGAATGCGGAGTGCGGATTTGAGAAGGAAAAATTTTGCTTTTCATTCCGCCCTTCGCCCTCGGCGCTCGGCACTCGAATAATGCTTTATCGCATCGCGCATGTGGTGGTTTGGACCCTGGCGAGGCTCTTCTTTCGCATCAAGGTGATCGGCGAGTCTCATGTTCCGCGGGAAGGGGGGGTGATTGTCGCCGCCAATCACAACAGCTATTTCGATATTCCCCTTCTCGGCTGCGTCCTCTCCCGCCGGGCCGACAATATCGCAAAGAGCGAGCTCTTCCGGAATCCGATCCTGGGGGGCCTCTTTAGGGCGCTGGGCGGGTTTCCGGTGCGGCGCGGCACGATCGATCGTCAGGCGATCGGGGAGGCGGTGCGGCGATTGAAAGCGGGTCATCTCCTTGCGATGTATCCGGAGGGGACCCGCAGTCGGGACGGCCGGCTTCAGTCGCCGAAGCCGGGGATCGGGATGATGGTCGCCCGGTCGGGGGTGAAGGTGGTTCCGGCCTATCTCCGGGGGACCGCGCCGGTTCGCCCCTTTCGGCAGGTCACGATCGTTTTTGGAAAACCGCTCGATTTTAAGGGATCGATTCAGCAGATCGAACGAGCCGAAAAAGAAGGTATCAATCCCAAAATACTTTATGCTACAATTTCACAGGAAATCATGAACGAGATTGCGGCACTCGAACGGACGTTGACGGAGACTCGCTGAGGAGAAAGCATGGAAATTTACGTCGCGGAGAATGCAGGCTTCTGTTTCGGTGTGAAGCGGGCCGTGAAGATGGCTTTCGATGCGGCCGAAAGCTTCCAGGGAAAAGTCCATAGCCTGGGGCCCTTGATCCACAATCCGCAAGTGGTGGAGCGGCTGGCGGAAAAGGGGGTCGAGAAGGTCGAGCGCTTGGACCAGATCGATCAAGGGGTCGTCATCCTTCGATCGCACGGCGTCTCCTCTCCTCAGGTGGTTGAAGAGGCCGAGGCGCAGGGGCTGCACATCATCGATGCCACCTGTCCGTTTGTGACCAATGCGCAGCGATACGCCAAGCTGCTGGTCGATGAAGGATATCAGGTGGTCATGGTGGGGGATCGGAACCACCCCGAGTCTCAGAGCGTCCTGGGGCACGCCGGCGGGGAGATTCTGGTCACGGAAGAGTTTGATGAAATCAAGCAGATGTTGAACAAGTTCACCCGGAAGCGGTTGGGCATTATTTCCCAGACAACGCAAACCTATGGAAAATTTTCTGAAATTGTAGTAAAATGCCTCCAAATCTGTGAAGAGGTCAAAATCTTCAACACCATCTGCTATGCCACGGAGGACCGCCAGACCGAAGCGCAAAGCTTGGCCGAGAAGGTGGAGGTCATGGTCGTGGTGGGGGGAAAGAACTCCGCCAACACGACCCATCTCGCAGATATCTGTAGGGAAAAGGGGGTTCGGGTTTATCACGTCGAGACGGCGCAAGAGATCGATTCGGATTGGTTCGAAGGGGTGGAACGGACCGGGGTGACGGCCGGGGCCTCCACGCCCGATTGGATCATTCAAGAAGTCATCAGTTATTTAAAAACGATTTAAGGAATCAGAGGCGGCCGAGGCCGCCGTTTCCGTTGTTAGAGAAGCGACCAAAAATAGGGCCGGCACGGAGGGCCTGATTCCACTCCGACAGGCCGGCGCCTAAATCCAAAGAAGAGGGGAGAAAATAGTTTTTATGTCAAAGGGAAAAAGAGCATTTTATGAAACCGATGAGGCGGTCGACGCCGAAAAGAGTCAGGAGCGAATGGAGCTTGAATCACTCTATGCCGAGACGTTCAAGAACCTTCAAGAGGGGAGCGTCGTAGAGGGAACCATCCTTTCCATTCAAGAAGACGGCGTCATGGTCGACATCGGATACAAGTCCGAGGGGATGGTGTCCAAACAGGAGTTCACGGCCGAGGAGATCGGCAAGCTCAAGCCGGGGGAGAAGATCCTGATCTA
>SCUR01000454.1 GCA_004297235.1 Candidatus Manganitrophaceae bacterium
GCTCGATCTCATGCTGCCGAAGAAGAGCGGATTTGAGGTCTGCCAGGAGCTGAAGAAGAATTCCGATACGAAAGATATCCCCATTTTGATGATCACCGCGAAAGTCGATCCCCTCTCGCGGAAGAATGGGCTGGCCCTCGGCGCCTGCGAATACCTAACCAAGCCGCTCAATCCAAGGGAGATCCTTCAGAAAGTCAAAGAACACCTTCCCCGTGCGGCGGGAGAGTAGCTTTCCGCCGCGGGTCCTGCCTCTCGTATCGGACACTTGAAAATCGTGTAAGTTACTGTTACCCTATGCGCCGTTAGGCCGTTCATCGTCCGCCCGTTGAATTCCGACGGCCGGCTCCCCAGTCAGAAGATCTAGTCCTTTGATTATCCTGATTGACGTTTCTTCCAACCATTCACTCGACGGGCGGTGCGGTTTCCTTTGCTGGAGTGCGTCGGGTCTTTTAGTGCCGGATGGAGAAATGGCCGGCGGGGGTGCCCCTTGACACTGAAAAACAAATTGTTATAACTTACACGCTTGCCGGTTGAGTGCGTTTTAAATGAAAGGATTTTTACAATCGTATGATTGAGGTGATGCATCTAGGGAAACGGTACGGGGAGGTCCTGGCGATCGACGATGTCAGTTTTACGGTCGCCAAAGGAGAGATCCTCGCTTTCTTGGGACCGAACGGGGCGGGGAAGACGACGACCATGCGGATTCTCACCTGCTTCATGCCGGCGACGAACGGCACCGCCAAGGTCGCCGGGTTTGATATCTTTGAAGCGCCGATGGAGGTGAAGCGGCGGATCGGCTACCTTCCGGAGAATCCTCCTGTCTATCCCGAAATGACCGTCTCGGAGTACCTTCAATTCGTCGCGAAGATCAAAGGGGTTCCTCACCCGAAAATCCGGGCGGCGCTCGCCTCCGCGCTGGAGAAATGCAATCTCGGCGACGTTTCCCGACGGCTCATCGGGAATCTTTCCCGGGGGTACCGGCAGCGGGTTGGATTGGCCCAGGCGATGATTCATAATCCCGATGTGCTGATCTTGGATGAGCCGACGGTCGGTCTGGATCCCAAACAGATCATCGAGATCCGGGAGTTGATCAAAGGCCTCGGCGGGGAGCACACCATCGTTCTCTCCACGCACATCTTGCCCGAAGCGACCGCCGTTTGCCAGAAAGTGGTCATCATCAATCAGGGGAGGATTGTGGCGGTCGATTCGCAAGATCGGCTTTCGGCGCAGGTCCGGAAATCGGAGAAGATCTCGGTGCGGGTCCGGCGGGGGGAAGCGGTCGAGCCGGAGAAGCTCTTATCGATCGAAGGGGTTCAGCAGATTCTCCCGCAGCCGGCGGTCGACGGAGAAGGGGTGTTCATCGTCGAAGCCGAGCTCGGCCGCGACGTGCGCGAAGCATTGTCGAAGCGGGTGGTCGAGAGCGGATGGGGTCTCCTTGAAATGAAACCGCTGGCGATCAGTCTGGAGGATGTCTTCCTCCAGCTCACCACGGAGGAGAAGGGGGTGGAGGAGGCGGCCGCCGCGCCAGCTCCCGCCGAAGGAGTGACCGCATGAAAAATATTCTCACCCTGGCCGAAAAAGAATTAAAGCTCTATTTCATCTCTCCGATCGCCTATGTCTTGGCGATGGTCTTTTTGATGGTCTCCGATTATCTCTTCCACAGCCAGGTCTTTTTTTATTCGACGCTGTCGTCGCAGGCGATGCGGGCCCAGGGAAACGCGCCGCAGATCAATCTGCATGAGATCCTCTTCCGGCCGACCTTTTTGAACATGAGCATCATCCTCCTGCTGATCATGCCGCTGCTGACGATGCGGCTCTTCGCCGAGGAAAAAAAGGGGAGGACGACGGAGCTCCTGATGACCTCTCCCCTGACGATCACCGAGATCGTCCTCGGGAAATTTTTAGCGGCCTGGTTCATCTATGCGCTTCTGTTGGCGCTCACCCTCCATCTGCCGGTCATGTTGTCGCACGTGACGTATGTCGCCTGGAAGCCGCTGGTCGCCAGCTACCTCGGACTGCTGTTGATGGGCGGGGTCTTTCTCTCGATGGGGCTCTTTGCCTCTTCCTTGACGGAGAATCAGATCGTCGCGGCGGTCATTTCATTTGGGATCTTGATCGGTTTTTGGTTGATCGGGCTGACCGCCCAGACGGCGGCCGACTCCTCCGTTGGAGAAGTGTTCAATTATCTCTCCCTCATCGATCATCTGGATAACTTTGTCAAAGGGATGATCAACACGCGTGATCTGACCTATTTTCTTTCGCTGACGATCCTGGGGCTGTTTCTCACCCACCGGGTCGTCGAATCGCAACGCTGGAAATGATGGGTAACGTGAGGCGTAAGGCGTAAGGGGTAAAAGATAGAAGCTTTTGACCTTACTCCTCACGCCTCACCCCTTACGCCTCACGTGTTTTCTTTTTAGAGGTAATCATGAAACGAACGCTCAGCATTTTGTCTGGAGTCTTGGGGGCGATTCTCGCGCTTGCCGGCCTCTTTCACTATTTGATTTGGGGAACCCCGGTTTGGGTCGTCACCGCGCTGGAAAGCGCGGCGGTGATCTTTCTCTCCTTTTTCCTCTTTACTCATTTCGAGCTGGTGAAGGATTTCTCCACCCGGCGGTCGACCAAGTTCGGGATCAACAGTGTCTTGATGGCGGCGATTTTCATCGCCATCCTCTCCATCGCCAACTTCATCCTGGCGCGGCATGAAATCCGCTTCGATCTCTCCGGAACCGGCGCTTTCTCGATCTCCCCCCAAACGGTCAGCGTTCTGAAGAACCTCAAGAACGAGGTCAAGGTCATCGGCTTCTTCGGGGAGCGGAGCAATGTCAAACGGCAAGCGAAGGACCTCTTCGACAACTACCGGTATGCGACCGACAAGTTGAAATACGAGGTCGTCGATCCCGACAAGAAGCCGACCCTGGCGAAGCAATACGGGATTACCGAATACGATACGGTGGTGCTGGAGTCGGGCGGACAGAAGGCGACCATTCGGACGGTCTCCGAGCAGGAGGTGACGGGGGCGCTCATTCGAATCAGCCGCGAATCGAAAAAGAGCTTTTACTTCGTCGAGGGGCACGGCGAGCACTCTCTCGATGATCCGGAGCGAAACGGCTACTCCTTCCTCAAAGACGCCTTGGAGAAGCAGGGATTCGCCGTCAAGAAGCTGCTTCTTCTCTCGGAGAAAAAAGTGCCGGACGACGCGGCGGTGGTGATCCTCGGCGGGCCGCAACGTCCCTACGCCGAGGAGGAAAGAGCGGCGCTGGATGCCTATCTTGCAAAGGGGGGGCGGCTCTTCGCCCTGGTCGATCCGTTGGTGAAGACCGATCTGGAAGCGCTCCTCGGAAAATGGGGGATGGTCGTCTCCAATGACCTGATTCTCGATCCCTCCTCCAGTCTCGGCGGAGGGGTTCCCATCGTGAACCCCGGCACCTATCCGCCCCACCCGATCACCCATCAATTCAACCTCGGGACCTTTTATCCTCTGTCGCGCTCGGTCGGTTTTGATCCCGCGAAAGAGGGGACCTTCCGGTTCGAGCCGATTTTGAAATCGGGACAGGGGACCTGGCTGACGACAAAGGTGGAGGGGGACCTCGATATCGATCCTAAACGGGACAAGCCGGGCCCGATCACCTTCGGAGCGGTCGTCCACTACAAGGACGAGCCGACCGCCCTGGAAACGGGCGATGGCGGGAAATCGATCGACGCCTCCAAGAAGATGCGGCTGGTCGTCATCGGCGATGCCGATTTCGCCACCAACGGCGTCGTCCGCTCGGCCGGAAACGGCGACCTCTTCCAGAACGTCGTAAGCTGGCTGGCGGAAGAGAAAGACCTGATCTCCATCCGTCAGCAGGAGGCGCAGAACAGCACGCTGCTGATGAGCTCCGCGCAGCATCGGTTCAACTTCTACACGTCGGTTTTAATTGTCCCCCTCAGCATCCTCATGGTCGGTCTCACGGTGTGGCGAAGGAGGCGTCGGCTGTGAGGTTTAAGGCGACGATTTTTCTCTCGCTCGTCCTGGTGCTTCTGGGCGGGTATCTCTTCTACGTCGAACTTCCCGGAGAGAAAAAGAAGCAAGAGGCGGAGGTGATGCAAAAGCGCCTTTACTCTTTCTCTCCGTCGGCGATCACCAACCTCACCATCCAGAGCGCAAACGGGGCATCGATCGATTTTCTCCACGAGCCGGCCGATCCCGACAATCCCTGGCGGATCACTCACCCGGTAGAGGCGCTGGCGAACGACGCGGCGGCCTCGGCCCTGGCCTCCCAATTGGAACGGCTCGAATCGACCCGGCTGGTCGAGGAGAAATCGGAAGATCTCAAGGAGTTCGGCCTGGATCCCCCGGCGTACATGGTCATCATCACCCTCCATCGGACCGACACCGAGATTCTGGAAGTCGGGAGCGAGAATCTGACCGGAAACGAGGTCTACGTCCGCAAGGGGGCGGGAACCCCGGTCTATCTGGTTCCGGTTTCGATCAAGAAGTCTTTAAATAAAGATTTGGCGGGATGGAGGCGGCAGGAGCTCTTTCATTTTGCCTCGACCGATGTGAAGCGGGTCCGGATTGATTCGCCCCGCCAGCAGATCGAGATCGCCCGGGAGGGAGACGACTGGCGGATCAAAAAGCCGATTCAGGCCAAAGGCGATCCGACCGAGATCTCGAATCTGCTCGGCAGCCTCTCCGGCCTTCGGGGGGAGGATTTCATCGACGTGAACAAAGAAGATTGGAAGAAAGGGTTCGGCAGCCCGATCCTGAAACTCAATCTCCTCGTCGGCGGTCTGGAGCGGGAGGCGCTCTTCTACAAGGCCCCCCTCAATCCCGAGTCGGTCTATGCGGTGACCACGCCGTTGGCGCCGATTTATAAACTCTCCGGAGAGGCGTTCAAGATTCTGGAAGAGCCGGCCTCCGTCTATCGCGATCGACGGCTGGTCGATCTGACCGATCCGTCTCAGGTCGAGCAGATCGCCATCCGACGGGGCCGAGAGCCGATGCTCCTTGAAAAGAAAGAAGGGGAGTGGTGGATCAAGAAGGGAGCGGTTCCGAAGAAGGTCGACGGCAGCCTGGTCAACGCGCTTCTCTTCGAGCTGAATGAGCTTCGCGTCGATCGATTCCCCGAGCCGCCGCTCCCCGCGCCGGCGAAGGTCGGCCTCTCCGACGGCCTAGAGAATGGGACGGCCACCGGTCCGGCTTGGTCGATTCAGCTCAAAGGGAAGGAAGGAAAGTCTCTGAGCGAGATCTCCTTCGGTCGAGCGGAGGGAAGCCAGGTTTATGCGCAGAGCACCCACCAATCGGGCCCCGTCCTCTTGAAGCAAGAAGAGGTCGATCGGGTTCAAAGGGCGCGGGAAGAGATCAAGCCGGCCGAGACCCCCGCTCCGCCCGCGACTCCGCCGTCCGGTTCGACCGCGCCGAAGGGGTAGGAGCGGATTATCTCTTGAGCTTCTCAAGAAACTGTTTGCGGGCCTTCGCGACCTTGGGGGCGATCACGACGCGGCAGTAGCCTTGGTCGGGGTTGTTCTTGTAGTAGTCCTGGTGATACTCCTCCGCCCGATAAAATTCTTTCATCGGGACCACCTCCGTCACGATCGGCGCATCCCAGATCCCCTTCGCATTCAGCTCCCGGATCACCTGCTCCGCGACGGCCTTCTGCTCCGGGGTGTGATAGAAAACGGCCGAGCGGTACTGCGTCCCCTCATCGGCCCCTTGGCGATTGAGGGTGGTCGGATCATGGATCGTGAAGAAGACCTCCAGCAGCTCTCGAAAGGAGATTACCTGCGGATCGTACGTGATCTGCGACACCTCGGCATGTCCCGTCGTCCCGCTGCAGACCTGCCGATAGGTCGGCTGGGCCACCGCTCCGCCGGTGTAGCCGGAGACGGCGCTTTCGACCCCCTTTAAATCGGCAAAGACCGCATCCAGACACCAGAAGCAGCCGCCGCCGAACGTGGCGGTCTCTTTTTGCGATGTTTCCGCCTGATTCATGGATCGTTCCTTTCCGTTCAGAATGGTCTCTTTCTATTTTGCCGGAAGAGCCGTCGATCTGCCAGTCACCTTACGACCCGTCCCCTTTCCCGAGCAGTTGGACTTCTTGAATGTAGATCCGTTCGGAAGCTCCCCAGGAAGAGAGAAGTTTCAGCTTCAGATAGGTCGCTTTCACCTCCGGAAAAGTGAATTCTTGGTAGGGGTGCTCAAACAGCTTGATGTTCTGCGTTTGAAATTTTCCGATCGACTTGAACGATCCGGTCGGATGGTCGTTCCCGATCAGCAGCTCGAACACCCTCACATTGCCCGGCTCGGTCTTGCCGATAAAAATGCCGAACCGGTCGAAGCTCGCCGGCCGTTTGTTCTTGAAGGCGTACACCGCTTCCTCTTTCACGTTGCAGTAGCAATAGCTCGTTTCATCGCCGTCCGCGGTGTTGCGCCACGTGTCATTGTTGGCCGCCACGATCTGGCCTCCATTTTCCCGGGCCAGCAGGTTGATTCTGTCCGAGGTCGGCGCGCTGTTTGTTTTCGGGTCTGTTCCGGACGGGGAGGCGCCCTCGGCGGCCTGGGAGCCTGGGTTCGATTTCGATGAAACGGGCGGAGAAGTCTCCCGTGGGCTCGCGGCGGCGCGGGCCTCCGCCTGTTTTGCCGGCGGGTCCGATTTCGTAAAAAAGCCGGCTTGATTCAGCGCGGCCACCAGACCGGCCGCCGCCGTCAATACCCCCGTGGCGGCGGTCAGAATGCCGGGAAGGGTCTGCCACCATCCCTTCGGTTTTGGTTGCTCATCCATCTCGAAGACCTCAATGGGTGATCCGGAAAGAGTGGATCCTTGCACATCCTCCTTTGTATATGCGAATTTCAGAAGAGAGTCAATCGGTTTTGTTTCAGTGGCAAAGACCCGCCTTGGCTGGAAGGAGGTCTGGACCTCATCCGATCGGAATCTGAAAGGCAGATTCCCGCCCGTCTTGAAGCGCTCTTCCGAAAATCGGTATAATTAAAAACAGGGTTTGTGTTCCTGAACAGAGGCTTTTCAAACCCTGCACGCGCGAATGGAGTAAGGTCCGTCTTTTCATCCTCTGCCTGCCTCGGACAATGCAGCATAGAGCAAGGATCGCATTCCGTGACTTTTTCAAAAATCGCTGTGGCCGCTTGTCTTCTCTTTCTGATCGCCGTGACCTGGCCGATTCTGATGCCCCAGGCGGGAAAGTCCTCTCCCACCCTCGTCCTCTACGGGTTCAGCATCCTGGAAGAGGCGGTCTCTTCGGGGATTCTCCCCACCTTTCAGAAACGATGGAAAGAGCGGACCGGGCAAGAGGTCCGTTTTTATACTTCCTTCGCCGGTTCGGGAACGGTGATGAACCAGATTCGGTTCGGCGCGCCGGCCGACATCGCCCTCTTCTCCCATACCCTCGACGCCTATCGGCTCAAGGAGGCGGGGTTGATTCAGCATGACTGGACGACCGCTCCCCACCAGGGGATCATCAATCGAACGCCGATCATCCTGATCGTTCGGAAAGGAAATCCGAAAGGGCTTTCGCGTTTTCAGGACCTGAGGCAACCTGGGGTCGGAATCGT
>SCUR01000455.1 GCA_004297235.1 Candidatus Manganitrophaceae bacterium
GTGTTTGAGGGGCGATCCGCGCCGCTCTTGCGCGGTCGCGCCGAGTTCGACCGTCGGGGGTTCCAAGGGGGCTTGCTCCCCTTGGTGTCCCTTAGGAATCGAAAGGGGGTTGGGCAAGCAACCCCCGTCGTGGGGCTTGGGGCAACGCCCCATTCCAATAAGATTAAACAAAAATTGTTCTCTCTTTGGGCGCTGGCCCTCGGTGGCCGCCCGCATTGATGGATCCTAGATAAAATAAAAACAGGGCAGGCACGGAGGCCTGCCCCTATGAACTATCTTTCTTTCACGGTTGCCTCAACCGTCTGCTCTCTCCCGTCGCGGATAAAGAGAATCGAGATCCGATCCCCCGGGTTCAACGTCTTGAGCAGCTCGGAGAAAGCGCGCAGGTCGTTGATCGGCGTCACGCCGATTCGGACAATCCGATCCCCCTTCCGCAGCCCCGCCTGATCGGCAGGCGACCCGGCCACCACCCCCTCCAGCGCAACCCCCTCCCCCTGATCGCCGAAATCGGGAAGGGTCCCGAGGGTCACTCTTCTTCCGGGGGCTTGCGACGGCACCTCCCCGGCGCGCTGCCGCGGGAGAAGAGAGGTGAGCGGTCCCGGCCGGGAGGTCAGGTAGGCGGTCGCTTCCCTCAGAACCGAAGCGACCTTGATCAACCCCTCCCGGTCGATTTTATCGGCGGTGTCGGAAGGACGATGGTAATCAAGATTGGCGCCGCTGTGGAGCTGGATCGCGGGGACGCCGGCCTCGACAAAGCTGACATGGTCGCTCCCTCCGAGATCTTTCGGCGCCGGCTGGATCGGAATGCCGGTGACGAAGCCGATCCCGTTAAAAATATGAATCCACTCTTCGGCCGAGCCGGTGCCGAAGACGATCAGCTTGTTCTGCCCCAACCGGCCGACCGTATCGAGATTGAGCATCCCGATCATTTTCTCCGGCGGGAAACTTTTGGAATGGCCAACGAAATGCTTCGATCCCCGACGGCCTGCCTCCTCCCCGGAGAAGGCGACGAAGATCACCGTCCGCTCCGGTGCTCCTTCCTTGGCCAGCGTCCGCGCAAGCTCCAACAGCACCGCAATCCCGCTCGCATTGTCGTCGGCGCCGGGATGGACCTTTCCTTTGTTCTCTTGGCGGACATCGGGCCAGCCCTGTCCGAGATGATCGTAATGCGCGCCGACCACCACACTCTGGCCGGCCCACTCCGGCTTTCGTCCCGGCAGAAGGCCGATCACATTCTTCAGCACCGCTTCCCGTTCCGGATCTCCCCCGCGCTCCTTCCACGCCTGGAAGTAGCTCCCCTTTTCATCCCCTCCCGGCTGCAGCCCCGCCTCGCGGAATTTCGTCGCGAGATACTCCGCCGCTTGGTCGAGCCCCGGCGTCCCGAACCCGCGCCCTTGCAACCCCTCCGCGGAGAGAAACCGAATGTCCTCCATCATTCGGGCGTCGGAGAAGACCGGCGGAAGGGCCGCCAGCGCTGGTCGGGGGGCGAGCTTTCCCCGATCGACCCGCACCCGCTCCCCTTTGGCGTTGAGAAGAAAGCCGGTCATCGGCGAATCGATCACCGGCCACTGCCCTTTCACCACATTGGCCGGCTCATCCCCCTCGAAGGCGAGATAGCTGTATGGACCGTAGTGCGGAAGCTTGCGCGCGAGACCGGGGAGCGGGGCGGCGCGGTCGGCGGCGATCCAAGTGAGCGATCGATTGGGATTGGCCGGATGACGCGTGGTGAAGACCAGACTGTGATTCAGGATCTGAATCTCGACGTTGTTGACCTTCAGATGGGTCCTCTCAACCCCGCTCCCCTCTTTCGGCTGAACGCCGCCGATCTCCAGATGATAGTCGGCCAGCGCGCCGATCATCGTCATCTTGAATCGGTTGTCCCAGCCGAAGAGCCAGACGGCGCGGTCGGAGGGGAGGGTGGCGATCTCGTTGTCGAGCTTGATTTCGATCTCCATCGATTGCGTCTGCCGCCAGCTCTCGGCCAGTCGGCGATACCCCTCCAGCAGCTCTTTCGGCTCCGACGACGGAAGGACCATCAACCCCTTCTCCGCCCCGAAGGCGAGAGAGAGGGCGGGTGGGATCTCATTTCGATCGAGCCGCCGGAAGAGGTCAAACTCCGGATCGATATCGAATCGGAGCGGCGGGGCCGGAAGACGCATCGAGAAAGTCTGCTTCTTCGATTCCATAACGACCGCTTCTTGATACGCCGCCTCCTGTCCCTCCAGCGTGACGGCGATCGGGACCCGCACCCGATAAGCCGGGTCGGCTTGGGTCTGCTCCAGGGTGATCGTCAGGAGAAAGCCCTTCCCCTCCGCCTGCCCCTTGGCCTCGGCGACCCGAATCCGCGGCGCGCCGGTTCGCGTCACCCACGGGTCGAACTCGGGCTGAAGATCCTTGCCTGCGGCAGCGGAGAACGCTTTCTGCAGATCCGCGAAGCCGGCCCGCTTGAACCGATTGTCGCGATAAAACTTCTGAAGACCTTTCACAAAGAGATCGTCCCCCAATTGCCGCCGGAGCATGTGGAAGAACATCAGCGTCTTGCCGTAGCCGACCGCTTCGGTGGCGGCGCTGTGACGGGCGCGGAAGGCGGTCAGCGGAAAATCCTTCCCCTCCGCAACATAATCGGCGTACTTTTGAAGCGACGCCCGGCGCGCCTGCGCCCCCCCGCCTCGCTGCTCCGAAATCAGATGATCGGCGAGATAAGCGGTCAGCCCCTCGCTCCAGTTGCCGCTCGGAAAGTCGACATAGACGCCGTTCCCCCACCAGTTGTGGAGAATCTCGTGCGGATAGGAGGAGTGGAGGATGAACGGAAGGCGGATCACCTGCGATCCGAGCAGCGTGAACGACGGCATCCCGTAGCCGGTCTCCCAATAGTTTTCGACGAGCGCGAACTTCTTGTAGGGATAGGGGCCGATCAGCTTCTGGTACATTTCGATGTACTGTCCCGTCACCCCGAGATATTTCTCCGCCAGTTCCGGGTCGGGCTTCCGAAGAAAGGCGAGCGCCTCCACCCCGCCGGTCGCGCGGCGGTACTCGGTCGCCGGCCCGCCGACGAGGTAGATCTCCTCCTGCGGCTCGGGAGACTCCCAACGGACCTCGGTTTTGTTTTCCCCCTTCTGCTGTTTGGTCCGCTGCCCCTGGCTGACCACCTCCCATCCCGTCGGGGATTGGACGTCGACGGCGAAGGTCACCAGATCGTTGTTGAACCAGGGATACCAGAGGCTCGCCGACGCCAGAAAAACCCCTTCGGACGAGAGGGCCCCCGGGGTCTCGGAGAAGCTTCGGCCGTACTCCTCTCCCTCTTCTTTCGGGTGGTCGATCTCCCCCTGATAATTTAAGACGAACTCCCGCAGCCCGGCGGGAAGGGTGACGCGGTACTCTTCGATCGGAACCTCGACCCCGCTCCCCTCCGGATCGATCCCGAGCATCGATTTCGACGGCTTTTCTTGCCGGACGATCTTGATCCCCCGCGTCGGCGAGGCCGGCGCAAGCCCTTCATGAAGAAGAAAGGAAATCGCACCATCTGAAACGGCCGCTTCGGGAAGGGTGATCTTGTCGGTGACGGTGATTCGGCGCTGATCGGGTTGGAGGGCGATCTTGAGATCGTGGTGAAGCTGGGCGCGGACGTGGACCGGAACAAAGAACAAGGCAAGAACAATGAAAAAACCAAGTCGCTTCATTCGAGTATCTCCAAGAAAATCTCTCCTGCCATTAAAGGATTTAAGTCGTGTTATGTCAAGGGGACATTTGGGAGAGCTTTGAATGGGGCGTTGCCCCAAACCCCACCGCGGAGAATTAAAGTCGTGGGGTTTCACCCCACCCCCCACCACGGGGGTTGCTTGCCCAACATCTATTTGTATGTGGGGCCGGCGCTGGAAGAAGCTTGTTAGGTTTCCGATCTTCACACCAGGTACGCCTTGCCCCACACCCAAGGCTTCCCAAGGGACACCAGGGGGCTGCGCCCCCTTGGACCCCCTCACGGTCGAACTCGGCGCATCCGCGCAAGTACAGCGCGGCTACCCCTCAAACAGGCTCCGACCTGATACGGAGGCTTGCGCGTCTGACAGAAGGAACGCAGGGATGCTTGATTCACAGGGAAGCCTCCGTCTAAGCGCGCAGGCTCTTCGCTCTTTGCTCTTTCTCTTTTCTTTTTCCCTTTTGTTTTGCTTTTTATAAATAGAGGACTCTGTGGGCTGCTGTGCCCGCAGCGCAAGGGACCCACTGGGGGATGGGTGGAGCGAGGACACAGCAGCCCACTACAAATCGAGACGTTTTATCGACCAAACAAGGTCAC